>JBDTCD010000001.1:0-5644 GCA_039923755.1 Terrimesophilobacter sp.
TTGTGTTGGCATCATTCGGGGTTGGTGAACCCCTTGACGGTCTGTGGACACCGTTCAGAACGACCAGAGTTGGCTAACGGGAATGGAAGGTTACGTGGCGGCGAGCTCCTGCATCCCCCACTGTTGCCCGTAGCCGCCTTCTGCCTCTGGCGCGGCCATCAGGTCCAGGAACGGCTTCGCGTCGAACGCCTCAGGACCGAGCACCCCCGCGCCGCTCCACACACCCGTCGCGAGCAACTCGAGCGCGATGACGGGGTTCAGAGCCGTCTGCCACACCACGCACTGGCTCTCGTACTCGGCCATCGTCCACTCGTTGTCGCTCACGTGGTACAGGTAGGTGGAACGCGGCATGCCGTCGGTTCCCGTGCCGGTCACCCACACTCCAGCACACGTCTTGCCGGTCATCCGGGGCCCGATCGTCGCAGGGTCAGGAAGCCCGGCCGCCACCACGTCGCGAGGCGCGACCATGACGGGGCCATCCGCCGAGCGCACCCGCACCGGCTGGGTCTTATCCAGCCCAAGCTGGTTCAGGGTTTTCAGGATGCCGATGAACTCGTTACCGAGACCGTACTTGAACGTCACGCGCTTCGCCGGGAGCCAGCGCGGCATGAGCAGCACTTCCTCGTGCTCCACGTTGACGCACTCCACCGGCCCGATTCCGTCAGGGAAATCGAACACCTCTGGCTCGCTGAACGGCGCCGTCGTATACCAACCCCGATCCTTCTCCCAAATGACGGGCGGGTTCAGGCACTCCTCGATCGTCGTCCAGATGCTGAAGGATGGCGCAAAGATCTCGTTTCCCGCCTCGTCGCGCACGACAAGGTTGGCACCGTCGCGCACGCCGAGCTCCTCAACCTCGCTGAACAGATGGTCGACTGCATATCTGGCGAAGACATCCGACATACCCGGCTCGACACCCATGCCGACCAGCGCGAGCCTGCCCGCCTTCTCCCAGTCGGGGCTTTGCGCGAACTGGTCGTCGCCAAGCTTGACGCCGGTCTCCTCATGCGGGTTCGTCGGATGCGGCTCAGACAGGCTCATTGCCATGTCGAGGTAATCCGCACCGGCGGCAAGTGCTCCGGCGAAGATCGTGGGGACGAATTTGGGTTCGACGGCGTTCATCACGTGAGTGGCACCGTGTGCTTCCGCGACCGCAGCGACGTCATCCGGATTCGACGCGTCGATCTTCGCGGCTATGAAACGCTCCCCCTGCGGCCCATGCTTCGCCTCGATCCAGGCGAGGGTACTTTCCGCCCGCGCGAGGTCGTAGTCGCTCACAATGATGGTTTCGAAAAACGAACGGCGGGCGGCAATCTTTGCGATCGCATTTCCGACGCCCCCGGCGCCGACAAGGAGGATTCTCATGCCCCCAACGCTAGCCGGAACCGGTAGTGGAACCTAAGTCGAGTTGTTTCGAATCAGTTGCCGGAACGCCCTTTCCCTCACGATCCAGTCGCGAAGCGAGCGGAGCCCAGACGATCACAGCAATTCCCGCGCCTATCAGAGCGCCGCCGATGGTGTCGCTCAGCCAGTGCGCGCCGAGGTAGGTGCGGCTGAGCGCCATAGCGACGGTGTACACGGCACCCACATACCAAATCCAGGCGCGCGAGAAAATCAAGGCAATGGATACAGCTATCGTCGCCGCATTGGCAACATGCCCAGAGGGGAATGAACCTGGGTCACTCAACACAAGGATGTCCTCCGGTCGCGGCCGTTCAAACGTCGCCTTTAGTATCTGGACGGCGACCACGCTCAGCAGAACGGCAAGAGCGTAGTAAAACGCTGCCCACCGTCTCTTGACGAGGACAAGCGTCAGTATCGTGCCAAGAGGGACCACGATCCATGAAAACCACCCGCCGCCGAGAAAGTTGAGCGCAAAAGCGGGGATGTCAAGCCACGTCGAGCGATACTCGAGAACCTCTCCCATCCAGGCTTGATCGAATAGGAACGGTCCATTGTGGCGGGCGAAGATCAGCGCCCCGAGTCCGACGGCGACAACGACCGCCACAATTCCGCTGACCCACGGCCAATGCCTCGTCACACGTCGAGACGTCACAGTACCTGGATGTTCGTGCATCATCCGAGCCTAGATCTAGCGCACGAGCGCCGGCACTGTCCGAGGCCGAACGATGAACCACAGTGCAGCCACCGACAGTGCAGCGGTGACCGCCATGACTCCTCCCATCGGCACCGCGGAATCAATGCCGAGCACGCCGACGATAGGGGAGATTGCGCCCGCGAAGCCAAAGTTGAGCGCACCTAAAACGGATGCTGCAGTACCTGCCTCCTTCGGGTGATTCACGAGTGCTAACACCTGCACCATCGGAAATCCGAAACCGCACGCTGTGATGAAGAACCATAGGGGAATAAGGATGGCCATAAGCCCGAGGTGCAGGAGGTCAAGGACGACAATCGCCATCGCAGACAGGAACAACACCACCGTGGAAACCGAAAGAATCCATTGCGGTCCCACATATTTTGCGATCCGCGCCGAGATCTGTACCCCAGCAACGACACCGATCGAGTTCACAGCGAATAGGATGCCGAACTCCTGGGGGCTGAGCCCGTACACCTGTTGGAAGAGAAAGGAGGAGGCGGAGAGATACGCAAACAGCCCGGAGAAGGTCATCCCCGAAATCACCGCAACCCCGACAAAGATGCGGTCGCTGAAGATTGAGCGATACCGTTCCCAGACCGTCGTGTGCCCAGTGTCGATGCGGCGGGCCGCAGGAAGAGTCTCGACGATGAACAGCGATGTCGCGATCACGACGAGGATCCCGTACGCCGCAAGGAAGTAGAAGATCCCGCGCCAGTCCAGGATGCGCAGGAGCTGCGAACCGATGACCGGGGCAAGGATCGGTGCAAGGCCGTTGACGAGCGAAAGCCTCGACAACATCCGGACGAGAGGGAATCCTCCGAACAGGTCGCGGACCATCGCCATCGCCACGACACCACCCGCCGCGGCTCCCACGCCCTGCAGCACCCGGAAGAGACCGAGCCAGACGATGTCGGGCGCGAGTGCCACCGCAAAGCTGGCCACAACGTGAAGTGCGGTCGCGAGAATGAGGGGAAGTCTGCGGCCGACCCTGTCGCTCCACGGCCCGACGACAAGCTGACCAAGGCCGAAGCCGACGGCCGTGGCCGTGAGGGTGAGCTGGATGAGCGCGGAGGACACTCCAAGCTCGTGTTCTAGGGCCGGAAATGCGGGCAGGTACAGGTCCACGGTGAACGGGCCGAGCGCGGTGAGCGCCCCGAGCACGAGCACGTAGACGAGTCGCTGGCGACCGGACAGCGAGTCGCCGGGATGGACAACAGTCGTCACAGAAAAGCCACCGATCAGGCGAAGGTCGTGGGGTCGGCAAGGAGTCCCGAGAATGCGAGCTCAGCCGCGCCAACCATGAGGATATCGCTTCCGAGCTCGGCGGGCACAATGCTGACCGACTCCCCGCTGGCGGCGAGCGGCTGCGCGGCACGTGATTGCCAGAGCTTTTCGGGGGCCGCCGCGTACAGCGCCGCGAGGAAGCCGCCAAGTACGATTCGCTCCGGATTCAGCGTGTTGACGGCGTTTCTCAGCGTGATGCCAAGGAAGCCCAGTTGACGCGAGACCTCCTCATGCACGGCATCCGAAGTGGAGTCAAGGAGGGCCTGGCCGAGCTGGTCACTTTCCTCGTCACGAAGGCCGACAAGCTTCAGAAGTGGGGCGCGGCGCACCTCCGTCTCGAGGCATCCGGTTGCACCGCAGTGGCACACGATGCCATCGCTGTGAACGAGAGTGTGACCGAGCTCGCCCGCATAACTTGCTGAGCCGCCCAGCGGCCGGCGCCCTGAAATGATCCCCCCACCGATTCCACTGGCACCACCGTTGAGGTAGACGAGGTCGTTGATCCCTCGGCCGGCTCCGAATGTGCCCTCGGCGTCCGCCCCCACCGAGGCGTCGTTTGCTGCATGAACCGGGAGTCCCACAGCATCCTCAAGTAAGCGAGCGAACGGGGCATCGACCCAGCCGAGGTGGGGTGCGAGTCTCACAACGCCATCTGATCTGCGCACTTGGCCTGGTATTGCAGCGCCAACGCCGACGACTCGGTGCCCGGAAACATCGAGTTCCCGGATCATGGAGGCTGCGGCGGCGATCGCCGCGTCAACGGTGTGTTCGCCCGCTACTTTCCGTCGCACCCGGTGGAACACGTGACCGCCCATCCCGACAATGCCCAGCGTCATGGCGTCAACTTCAGGATTGACCGCGAGCGCGACAGGTAACACGCTTGGCCGCACGTATCGACTCGGCCGGCCGACGCCTTCGCGGGAATCCACCTCTGCCTCGATCACCAGATTGGTGGCAACGAGTTCGGAGACGAGGGCTGCGGTCGTTGACCGGTTCAGACCGGACAACTCCGTCAACCGTGCTCGCGGGAGCCCCCCGGAATGATGCACTGCGGTGAGCAGCACCGACAGGTTGTGACGGTGAACATCCTCCGTATGATTGCGCCCGGTCGTCGGAGCGGATATGTTCATATCAACAACAAATACCCTATGGGAGCATAAAATGGCAACACCGACTCGCGGCGACAAGTTCTCTTTTGGCCTATGGACCATCGGATACAACGGCAACGACCCGTTCGGCGGGCCCACCAGACCTCACCTCGACGTCGTCGAGGCCGTCACTCGTTTGACCGAGCTCGGTGCTTGGGGCCTCACCTTCCACGATGACGATCTTTTCGCATTCGGATCGACCGATGCCGAACGCCAGACGCAGATCGACCGCCTCACGCAGGCACTCTCCGACACCGGCCTCACGGTGCCGATGATCACGACCAACTTGTTCAGCGCACCCGCGTTCAAGGACGGTGGCTTCACCTCTAACGACCGCGCTGTGCGCCGGTTCGCCCTCCGCAAGGTCCTGCGCAACCTCGACCTCGCCGCCGAGCTCGGCGCAAAAACCTTCGTGATGTGGGGTGGCCGCGAAGGTGCAGAATATGACGCGGCCAAGGACATCCGGGCCGCCCTCGAGCGTTACCGCGAGGCCGTCAACCTGCTGGGCGACTACGTCACCGACAAGGGATACGACATCCGCTTTGCGATAGAGCCGAAGCCCAACGAACCCCGTGGCGACATCCTGCTGCCCACCGTCGGTCATGCGCTCGCATTCATCACAACACTCGAACGGCCAGAACTCGTTGGTGTCAACCCGGAGGTTGGACACGAACAGATGGCCGGACTCAACTACGCCGCCGGGATCGCCCAGGCACTCGACCAGGGCAAACTTTTCCATATCGACCTGAACGGCCAGCGCGGGATCAAGTACGATCAGGACCTCGTCTTCGCTCACGGCGACCTCTACAACGCGTTCGCGCTCGTTGACTTGCTCGAAAACGGGGGCCCGAACGGCGGGCCAACTTACGACGGGCCGCGGCACTTCGATTACAAGCCTTCGCGCACCGAAGACGTCAGCGGCGTGTGGGATTCCGCCGCGGCGAACATGCGCAACTACCTGTTACTGAAGGAACGGGCCGCCGCCTTCCGGGCAGACCCCGAGGTGCAGGCTGCGCTAGCCTCCGCGAAGGTGCCCGAGCTCTCCGTGCCCACACTCGCGAGCGGCGAATCCTACGACGACCTCCTCGCGGATCGCAGTTCCTTCGAGGACTTC
>JBDTCD010000002.1:0-12158 GCA_039923755.1 Terrimesophilobacter sp.
GCGTGCGCTCCTGATTCGAGGGGAGGGCCGAGCATTTTGTGCGGGCCGCGACATCTCCGCTGTGGATCCGGCGACGGATGATGCACTTGCGTTCCTCAAGGATTCTTTCGGCCCCGTCATGCGAATGCTGGCCGACTTTCCCGCACCGACATTTGCTGCGGCCCATGGCGCGTGCCTGGGTATCGGGCTTGGCTTACTGATTGCGACCGATGTCGTCTACGTCTCAGAGAGCGCAAAGTTCGGTTCCCCATTCGCGAACCTGGGAGCAACCCTCGATTCGGGGGGCCACGCGCTGTTCTTCGAGCGTCTTGGCGCACACCGTGCGCTCGACCTCATCTACACGGGCGAGCTCATGAGCGGTGCGGATGCCGTGGCGGCGGGCCTCTTCAGTCGTGCGATCCCGGATGCAGAGTTGCTTGATTTCGCGCGTGCGAAGGCCACAGGAGCCGCTTCCGGTGCGACTCAGGCGTTCCTGACCAGCAAGGCGCTCATCGCGAAGCTGCGTGACGATCGAATCGGCCTGTGGGAGTCGGTGGCGGCCGAGAACGTCGAGCAGGAGCGACTGCGGATGACGGCCGACTACCGCGAGGGTTTTGCTGCGTTCCAACAGAAGCGGAAGGCAACATTTACCGGCGAGTGACTGATGGCGTCCACCAGCATCTATACAAGCCTTTCAAAGACTGCGCAATTCAGCAGCGTTGCACACGACTCTCGGCGGCATCCAGAAGCATGGTTGGCGACTTTGCGGCCGGCCGCCACGGCGCGGATGGCGTAATCCACGGTGGTGCTTTGATGTGGGGGGACCCGCCAGTCATCCGAATCTGCCAGCCGGACGTTTCGATCGTTCGGTGATGGCTCCAGCACAGCAAAACACCATTATCTGTATGGGTAGGGCCGTTGTTCTCGGCCGGATCGACGTGATGGATTTCGCACCATGCCGCGGGGATCGTGCACCCGGGGATCAAGCATCCACCGTCGCGAGCGATGATCGCCCGGCGCTGGGTGGGAGTGAAGCAACGCTGCGGCGAACCGAGGCCGTGGATGCTGCCGGTCGAGTCGATCGTGATGAGCTGGTAGCCGCCACTGCAGACGAGGTGGCGGATCGTGGGCATCGAGACATCCGTCTTGGCGCCGTCGATGTGGCCGCGACCGTGACCGTCATCGAGGTCGGCGCCACGCACCGTGACGAGCACGGTCGGTGCAGCCCCGCCAATCGTCGGCGGCTCGTCGCTGCGAGAGTAGTGGTCGATCATGGCGGCGACCACATCGTGGCGCTGCTGGTCGCGAGTGCGGGGATCCGCTGCCCCGTCTAGCTCGGCCTGTTCCTCTTGGGTGCGAAATTCGGGGCTGCCACTCTCGGTCGTCGTGCGCGGGGAAAGATATGCGTCGAACAGACGGTTGAGCCGGGCGGCCACCTCGGGCATGAGTGCGAATCGCCCACGGACGAGCCCACCGCTCAGGATGCCGCCTTCAAAACCGCGGCCGTTCCACGCTCGGCGCTCGACCGGCTCCATGCCATCAGGGTCGAGGTACGCCTGCCAGATCATTGCCTGCTGGCGGATCTCATCGGCCGTGCACGCGGTCGGCACGAAACTGCTTGTTCCGATCGCCGCGGCGACCAATTCCTCTTCCGCCGCCTTGAGCCCATCGATGCTGCAGTGCCGAAGCGTCGGAACGATGCCGGCGAGAATCGCCGAGGCGGCATCCGTGCCGATCAGTCCGGACTCGAGCGCGTCGGCCACGACCGAAAACCGGGCCGGAAACGAGTGGTCGGGACCGCAGGCGCGAGTCTCAGCACCGAGCTTGACTCGACGCGCAGCAGTAACCCCGGAAACCCTGGTGACCCGTTCGATGAGCTCGACCGCGTTGCGACAACCCTTCCGCGCCGCAAGGCCGTCGGTGCGTGTGACAACGCCGGTCGAACGATCTGCGATCTCTGCAGCGGCCTCGACGCGGAGAGCATCGACGTAGCGCCCGAGATGTTCGATCGCCGCCGTCGTGTCAAGGAGCTCATCATCCCGCAGGGCGAACAAGCGTCGTGGCGGCGCGGCCTCCGCGAGCTGGAGCGCGATGCCCCTGAGCGCACCGGAGAGCGCACCGGATAGCGCACCCGAAAGCCGATCAGAGGATGCCCCCGAAACCATCGACTCAGCAGCAGGAATCACCGGTGAATCAAGGGCGGCGGTGGGGAAGTTCATACCATCGATTTTAGCAGAAATAGAACATAAAAACTATGAAAATATGGAAGTGTGAATAAGATTATCGAACAGAAAGACGATCAAGAAACCGAACACAAAATCCAACACACTAAACACAATCGAGAGCGAGAACTACGCCCTTTGCCGTGGCGGCCACTCCACCAGATCGGCCTCCCAGGTGTCCGGTTTCCCGATCGTGCGGATCGGTTTGTAGAGCGCGAACACCACGGCACCGATGACAAAGAACACCGCGAACGCGCCCATGGCGAGATTCACATTCAGGCCCGAGAGGAGCGCACCGGCGACGACCGGCGCAATGGGCGCGACGAGCACCCCGGAGAGCGAGAGCACCGCATTCATCCGTCCCTGAAGTTTGGACGGTGTGATCACGGAGGCATATCCGATCAGTCCCGCATTCACCGCAGGGATCAGGATGACCGTGAAGGCAATCCAGGCCAGATACTCCCAGTACTGAGTGGAGAGCGCCATACCGATCCCACCGATGACAGCGATCAGGATACCGAGAACGGCGAGCTTGCCGGACCGGAAACGCTTCACCAGAGGCCCGGCCATCACGGCCCCGACGAGCATCGAAGCACCAGCGACGGCATCGATCAGGCCGATGAGCACAGGTACGGTATGAATCTGGATCAGGTGCAGGTTGAGCGCGAACATCAGGCCGTTGAAGCCCAGATTGATGAGGGCGAAGATGCCAACGCCGGTCCGGAGGAACTTCACCGCCCACACGAATCGCAAACCATCGACGAGTGAATCCCAGGCGCTCTCGCTTTTCGTGTGCGCGAGATCCCCATTCAGCGGCCGTCGAACGAAGAGCGTGCAGACCAGCACGACCGCATAGCCGATGGCACTCGCTAGGAAGGGGATAACTCGGCCGACGGAGTAAAGGATGCCGCCAATGGGTCCGGAGGCGAGGGATGCGACCGCGGAGCGCCCCTGCACGGCCGCCATTGCCGAACCCATCTGGTCCGAACGCACAACCTCGCGGATGCCGCCGGACTCGGCGGGTCCAAAGAACGAGGCGACGATGGCAGAGAAGAAGAGAACGGCGGTCAGGTGCCACACCGTGAGTGAGTTCATGAACATCGCGGTCACCAACGAGCCCAGGAGCACCAGGTCGATCGCTGAGCACAGGATGAGCAGCCGTTTGCGATCCACCCGGTCAGCAATAGCGCCGGCGGGAAGCGCCGCCACAAGGTACCCGAGCGCCCCCAGCGTGCTGACGAGGCCGGCAAGGAACACGGATTGCGTGAGTGCGTAGGCGACGAGGGGAACCGCGAAGGTCGCGAAGCCGGCGCCGATGATCTGTGTCGTCTTGCCGGACATGAGAAGCAGATAGTCGCGGTTGTGCCAGAGGGAGGGGCCGGATCTGGAGGTGGTCAGCGTCGCTGGTTCATCCATCGACTCCACGGTGTCCGACGAAATTGCGGGAGTCGGGAGGGTATCGTCGCCGGAGGGAGGGGAAGTCATACACGCAACATTAGTTGCGCAAGATACATTGCGCAATATCTGTTGCGAAATTGCTAGACTGGGTTCATGGTCAAGACTTCCTACCGCGTCACCGACCCGGCAACGCTGCGCGCTCTTGCGCATCCGTTGCGGCAGCGCATCCTCATGGAGCTGACGGTGAGGCGATCGCTACGGGCCGCGGACCTTGCGGACATCCTCGGGGAGCCAGCCAACGCGGTAAGTTATCATCTTCGCGCCCTGGCCAAAGCCGACTTGCTGGTCGAAGCCCCGGAGCTCGCCCGCGACAGCCGCGATCGGGTGTGGACGCTCACGCATCCGGAGGGCGTCTACGTTCCGGCGGACGTCGGCGACGCGGGGGATGACGTTTTCACCGACCAATTCCTGACCTGGGTGGGTGACCTCCTGATGGAGAGGGTTCCGAAGGATCCGCGAGCCAGCCGCGGACGATACGTCGGCGCGGCCCTCTTGACCAAGGATGAGTCGCACCAGCTCTTCATGGAGCTCGCTGAGGTCCTCGAGCGCTGGCGCGAACACGGAATGAATGCGTCGGCTGCCAACCCGCACAACCCGAATCGGGTGTTCCACTACACGGCGGCGTTGGTGGGAAACCGCGCGGAGGATTCGGTTTTGCATGGCAATCCGGATGACGCCGAAGAACCGCCAACCTCCAGTGTGAGTTGAGCCCGGGATCTAGATAGTGTGTGCTGCCTACCTAGCGAGAAATCTGCTGGAGCGCCCAGGAGTTGCCGTCAGGGTCGCTGAAATACGCGTATCTCACTCCGCCACCCACGTCGCTGATGTCCGAAACATCCACTCCCGTCGAGAGAAGAGCAGTTCGCACCGTTTCAAGATCGTCGACCACCAGGTGAAGGCCCTGCACGGGAGGCATGGAGGGATCGAAGAACCCTGTGCCGAACGCAATCGAACAGGAGGACCCGGGAGGGGTGAGCTGGACGACACGCATCCCGTTTCCCGGCTCAACGTCGTGATCGAGGATGAAGCCCGCGTTTTCGAGATAGAACGCTTTGCTCCGCTCGACATCGGTTGTGAGCAAGGGAACCAGTTCTAGTCTCATATCCACTGTTCAAGCGTATAGACGAGGCCAGCGTAAGGACAGAGGTGTCCTTCATAATGGGCGGATGACAGACGTAGCTCTCTTCCATCACGCCCTTGGACTTACTCCCGGCATCGAGGAATTCGCCCGCAACCTGCGCGATGCGGGCCACACCGTTCACACCCCCGACCTGTTTGATGGACGGACCTTCGACACCATCGAAGATGGTGTTGGTTTCGCCGCCGAGATCGGCTTCGGCGAGATCATGGAACGCGCCAGGCAAGCGGTAGAGATGCTGCCAGCCGACGTTGTCTACATTGGTTTCTCTCTGGGTGTGATTCCCGCGCAAATGCTCGCCCAGACGCGCGACGGAGCCCGGGGTGCCGTGCTGTGTTACTCGTGCCTGCCGGTGTCGGAGTTCAGCGAGTCATGGCCGGAGGGCGTGCCCGTGCAGATTCACGGGATGGATGCCGACCCCTACTTCGCCGACGAGGGCGACCTGGATGCCGCACGCGAGCTCGTGGCATCCACCGAGAACGCAGAGCTCTTCGTGTATTCGGGCGACCAACATTACTTCGCGGACAGCACCCTGCCGTCGTATCGCCCGGAAGCCGCCGAGTTGCTCATGTCACGGGTTCTGGCCTTCCTGGGTGCCGCGAGCTGAAACGCGCGACAATAGGAGCGTGAAGCTCAAACTCGACCTGCACGACATCTATAACCGTGGTGTCGATATCGATCGCGCGCTCCGCGACATCATCGACGAGGCGGTCGCGAAGAAGGCGCCGCTCATCGAGATCATCCCAGGCAAGGGATCGGGCGCTCTGAAGAAACGGGTGTTGCGCTTTTTGGACCAGCCGGAGATCAAAGCCCAGTACCACCGCGTTGAGAAGGATTCGAAGAACTTCGGTCGGGTATTTGTGCACTTCCGGTGGAAGTAGCCGATTCAATGGCACATCAGCCGTTGGGTAGTCTTCGGGAGTGATCACCATCGACCTGAACAGCGACCTCGGCGAGGAGGTCGGTGACGACGGTGCCATGTTCGAGATCGTTACCAGTGCGAACATTGCCTGCGGATTCCATGCGGGGAGCGATGCCACCATGGCGGCGGCAGCGAGCATGGCTCGGGCCAACCAGGTGAACCTGGGGGCGCATCCGTCCTACCGTGATCGCGAAGGATTCGGCAGGCGAGATCAGGTCATCAACGTCGACACACTTCGGCTCGACATCTTTGAACAGGTTGTTGCGCTCTCGACAGCGGCCGAACTCGCCGACGCCCGCGTCCGCTATCTGAAACCCCACGGCGCGCTTTACAACCGAATCGCCATCGACCCTGTGCAGGCGGATGCGGTGGCCCTTGTCGCCCGAGATACCACGCTGCCGATCCTCGGACTTGCAGGCACCTCTATCCACAAAGCCGCTGAACGCTATGGGGTGCAGTTCTTCCGTGAGGCGTTCGTGGATCGCGCGTATCAATCCGACGGAACGCTTGTGCCGCGAACGGCGGCGGGCGCAGTCCTCACCGATCCGATTGCGATGGCGGCTCGAGCAGTGCGTATGGTGACCGGCGGCGAAGTGGAAGCAGTTGATGGCACGATGCTGCGGATCGAACTTGATTCACTTTGCGTTCATGGGGATACCCCGGGAGCCGTCGCGATGGCGCAGGAAGTGCGGAAGCAACTTGAGGCCGAGGGCATCGAGATCCGGCCATTCGTATGAAGGTGCTGCCGTTCGGCGATCGTGCTCTCCTGGCGGAATTCGACAGCCTCCACGAGACCATGGCGGCGTTCCGGTCGCTCGACGCGCAGCGACGGCCAGGACTCGTTGAACTCGTACCCGCCGCGCGCACCGTCCTCGTCGAGGTCGACCCGGAGTTGCTCTCGTTGCGTGCAGCCGAACAGTGGCTTCGGGCTGCCAGCGATTCGCAGAGGTTAGCCGTCGCTGACACGATCGCGGCGAAGCCCGTTGTCATTCCCGTGTGCTACAACGGCCCAGATATTTTGGATGCCGCCGCCATCCTCGGAATCTCCGCCAACGAGCTCATCTCGCGGCACTCTCTCGCCGAATGGCGCTGCGCATTCATCGGGTTCGCTCCGGGGTTCGCCTACCTTGCAAGCGAATATGCCGATTTCAGCATGTCTCGCCGCAAAACATCACGCCCGTCGGTTCCGGCCGGTTCAGTGGGGTTGGCGGGGGAGTTCACGGGTATCTATCCGCGTAGTTCGCCGGGGGGCTGGCAGCTCATCGGCACAACGGACGCAACGTTGTGGGACGAGACACGGTGGGATGAGTCCAGTGTGACCCCAGCGATGATCTCTCCCGGCACCATCGTGCGATTTGAGGTGGTGGAGCCGTGAGCCAGCAGCATCCAGCCTCGGTAACGGTGATTCAACCCGGACCGATGACCATCATTCAGGACCGCGGTCGCCCAGGACTCGCCCATCTCGGCGTCGGCAAATCGGGTGCCATGGATCGTGCAGCTCTCGCTCTCGCCAACCGGTTGGTCGGCAATGCTCCGGATGCCGCCGGCTTAGAAATCCTGTTCGGCGGGACAGAGCTCACCGTCGACGAGGCCATCTGGTTTGCGGTGACTGGTGCCAGAGGCGAGGTGCGCGTTTCCGGGCGCCTCGTTCCACTGGACACGGCGACGCTCGCCGAGCCCGGCGAGAGAATCAGTTTCGGCGCCGCGGAGAGTGGCATCCGGTACTACCTCGCTATGCGAGGAGGTATCGACACCGACCCGGTTCTCGGTTCCCGCTCCCGCGACACGCTCGCGAAGCTCGGGCCGGATCCGCTCACTGCGGGGCAGGAACTGCCGCTCGGAGTGGAGCCCGCAGACCCGATTCCGTCCATTGATGTCGTTCCCGTCCGCACCCCGACGACGGGCACTGTGACCATCGAGTTGAGACCTGGCCCGCGCCGCGACTGGTTCGAACACAACGCATGGTCGCTGCTCGTCGACTCCGAATGGCGAGTGTCGCCGCGGTCTGACCGATCCGGCATCCGGTTGGAGGGGCCAGCACTGGGTCGTACCGACACTCGTGAACTACCGAGCGAGGGGATGATGCCGGGTGCGATCCAGGTGTCCCCGGATGGTGCCCCCACGATTCTCGCGGTCGATCATCCTGTCACGGGCGGCTACCCGGTGATCGCGGTCGTCACGAACTATGCGCTCGACGCGCTCGCGCAACTTCGCCCGGGGCAGGGCATCCGGTTTCGCGTCGCAACTGGGCGAAGCTGATCACTACAGTAGACGGATGCCCACCGACTGGATTGAACATCGTCGTAGTGGCGATCGGGAAGCCATCGGTTGGATGCGCCCGGAGGGCGGCGGGTTCGTCGTCATCGACCGGCTCGGCCGCGAGCGGACCGAGGCCGTGGATTGGTTCACCGCCGAGGAGACTCTCGACGACCTCGGAATCGACTACCTCGCTGACAAGTACGAACTCCGGCTGGAGAACGGCGAGTGGCTCCAGGTGAGAATCGTCGAGGTATTGCCTGAAGAGATCAGGGTCAAGAAGGACGACTGGGGCGACATGACTGCACCCCAGATCTACTACTCGGTAGCGTTTCCCATTCCAGACAGGCTGCGCCCCAAAGCATGAATAGGCTGACCAGATGACCTCCCAACTTCGCGTAACACGCCTGCGCACCTACCCGGTGAAGTCACTCGCGGGAAACGACGTGGACTCTGCCCATGTCGAACCATGGGGGTTCGCGGGGGACCGACGCTGGGGCCTCATTGACGACACTGGCAAGAACGTGACGGCGCGGATGGTTCACCGCCTTCTCGGGCTCCACGCCGAGCATCACGGTGATGGCGGCATCCGGATTTCGGACCGCGGCGGGCAGTCCATCACGGTGCCGACACCCGTCGGAGGATCGACTGTCCCGGTCGGATTCAGCGGGCTGGATAGTGCCACCTTGGCCAGCGAGGACGCTGATGCGTGGCTCACCGAGCGGATGGGGCGCTCACTGCGTCTTGTATGGCAATCCGACCCCACGGCTCGACCAATTCCGGAAAAGCACGGCGGGCAGCCGGGGGAATCGCTCTCGCTCGCCGATGATGGGCCGCTCCTGCTCGTGACCGAATCCTCCCTGGCGCAACTCAACGACTGGGTCGCTGCGGATTCAGAAGCTCCCGACGTGCCCGACCTCGACCCCAGTGACGTGAGCGACGACCCGGCGCTGGCGCCGAATGCGGGGAACACTGCAGCCTTCACGCCGCTCGACATCGTGCGGTTCCGGCCGAATGTGGTCGTCGATGGTCATGCGCCCTTTGCCGAAGACCGCTGGGGCAGAGTGTGGCTCGGTGGCGTCGAGTTTCGCCGCACGGTGCTCTGCGACCGTTGCGTCATGACGACGATCGAGCCGACGACACTCGCGGGTGGCAAGGAACCCATCCGCACCCTTGCGCGGCATCGTCGTTGGGACGGTAAAACCTGGTTCGGCATCCGTCTGGCGCCTGTCGGTCTGCCGCCTGTGGGCCTCGACCCGAACAACCGGCCGACGATCAATATCGGGGACAACGTGCGCGTCGAGATCGGCTAAAGGGCAGGGAATCAGAGGCCGCCGAGCAGTGCGACCGGGTTCTGGATGCACCGGGTGATGAAGCCCATGAACTCGCTCGGCACATCACCATCGCACACGCGATGATCGAACACCATTGAGAGCACCATGATCTTGCGCACGACGATCTCGCCGTCCACCACCCACGGCCGGTCCAGGATGCGGCCGACGCCGAGCATCGCCACCTCAGGCTGGTTGATGATTGGGGCGGAGCCATCCATGCCGAAACCGCCGTAGTTGTTGAGCGTGAACGTTCCTCCGCGCAACTGATCGTTCGGGAAGTTGCCGGTTTTCGCCGTCTCGACGAGAGTCGTGAGCGCGTCGCGGATCCCCTCCGTCGTGAGCTCGTCCGCGCCGTGGATGACGGGAACCATGAGTCCGCGCCCGGTTTGCGCAGCAATACCGAGGTTGATCGCCGAATGCTGCACGATCTCACCCGCTTCCATATCGACGCTCGAGTTGAGGATGGGCCATTGCTTCAGGCCCGCGACCACGAAGCGGGCGAGAAGCGCATTGAGGCTCCAACGCTCGCCGGTGGAGCGCTGCAACTGCTCCTTCGCGTCGAGCAGCTCCGTCGCGTCGACATCCAGCCAGATCGTCGCCTCCGGCACCTCGCGGCGAGAAGCGCTCATTCGCTCGGCGACGACTTTACGCAGCCCCGTGATCGGAATGCGGATATCGCCTTCGGCGCTCGGGATTGTGGCCGGTGCGGGCGTGGACGAGGCGGCTGAATAGGTACCGTTGACGTACCCGCCGGTGCGTTCGGCGATTGCACGCTCGACGTCCGCGCGAAGAACCAGACCGCCGTGGCCACTGCCGTCAAGAGTGTTGGCTGCAAAACCGTGTTCGTGCGCGAGCTTGCGCACGATCGGTGAGACGACGGGTGACACGGAGCCCGAATCCCTTCGCAGGGGGGAGTTGTTGGGCGCCGTCGCGGCCATGCCGCGCGCGGCAGGCATCTCAACTGCTGCAGCGCCTAATTCGGCTCTGCCAAATTCAACACTGCCCGACTCAGCACCGCCTGAGTCAGCACGACCGGCTCCTCGAAGCCCGAATCGACCTGACGGCACAGGGCGGCGCGACTTCGCACCAGCACCAGCACCAGCTGGTGACCCCGCTGCGACATCGGCAGAATCGCCATCCACGGCGACCGTCACGACCGCCTGCCCGGTGTGAATCGTATCTCCGACTTCCGCGTGGAGCTTTTCGACGATGCCCGCAAACGGGCACGGCAATTCGACGATGGATTTCGCCGATTCGACCTCGATGATCGGCTGATCGACCACCACCGTGTCGCCCTCCGCGACAAGCCAATTCACGATCTCCGCCTCGGTGAGCCCCTCACCGAGGTCGGGCAGGATGAAGTCTCTACTCGTGGTGGCCATCAGTCGTCCCATTCCCAGGTGCTCATCGCGTGCAGGATCCGCTCGGGCGTGGGCAAATAATACTTCTCCAGCAGTGGCGGCGGGAACGGGATATCTGCGCCCGTTATCCGAAGCACCGGCGCTGCCAGATGGTAGAACTCGCGCTCACTGACCCGCGCAGCGACTTCCGCGCCGTATCCGCCAAACTGCGCGGCCTCGTGGACAACCGCAGCACGGCTCGTTTTACGCACGGATGCCCCCACCGTTTCGTCGTCAAAGGGGGACAGGCTCCGCAGGTCGATGACCTCGATCGACAGGCCCTCCTCGGCAGCAAGATCCGCGGTGGCGAGGGCCACGGCGACGGTCGGTCCGTAGGAGATGAGCGTCACATCGGTGCCGTCGCGCACGACAGCCGCTTTGTCCATCGGTAGCGGCTCGCCCACCCGCTCGCTGCTTTCTTTAATCCAGTAGTGGCTTTTCGGCTCGAGGAAGATCACGGGATCATCCGAGCGGATGGCCTCCCGCAGCATCGAGTACGCATCCGCGGGATTTGATGGCGTGACAACCGTGAGTCCGGGGGTGTGAGTCCAGTAGGCCTCAGACGAGTCTGAGTGGTGTTCGACGCCCCCGATCCCGCCCGACGTGGGAATCCGGATGACGATCGGCAGCGAAACCTGCCCTCGGGTGCGATTGTGCATCTTCGCCACGTGCGAAACGATCTGCTCGAACGCGGGGTAACTGAACGCGTCGAACTGCATTTCCACGATCGGACGCAGACCGTACATTGCCATGCCGATCGCGGTGCCGATGATGCCGGATTCGGCCAGCGGCGAATCCCACACGCGGTCTTCGCCAAAATCGTTCATAAGGCCACTGGTGACACGGAAGACGCCACCGAGTTGGCCGACGTCCTCCCCGAAAATCACGACGTTCGGGTCCTCAGCGAGCGCGTCGCGCATCGCAGAGTTGAGTGCGGCAGCCATGGTCGGAGGCTTGGTGATGGGTTTAGCCTCAGCTGAGGGGGTCGTGCTCATGAGTGCAGTCCTCGCTCGTGTAGCGCCTCGGCGTCGAGTTCGGCCTTCAACGCGTCGCGTTGCGCCACCAGGGATGCGCGGGGCTCGTTGTAGACGTGCTCGAAAAGTTCCACGGGGTCAAGCACCGGCTCCTGGTTCATGGCAGCCCGCATTGCCGCCGCAATTCGCTCTGATTCGTCTTCGATTGACTTCCGCAATTCGTCATCGAGAGCACCCTTCGATCGGAGGTAGCGTTCAAGCCGTGCGACGGGGTCGCGGGTCTTCCACAACTCGACATCCGCGGCATCCCGATAGCGGCTGGGGTCATCTGAATTCGTATGCGGTTCAATGCGGTAGGTGAGGCATTCGATCATGGTCGGGCCGCCACCACTGCGTGCGCGTTCGAGCGCCTCGGTGACCACCGCGTAGACCGCGGCAATGTCATTGCCGTCCACGTGGTAGCCGGGCATCCCGT
>JBDTCD010000003.1:0-5328 GCA_039923755.1 Terrimesophilobacter sp.
GCGTCGACGTGCACGACCTCGTCGAGCAATACGGCACCCCGCTGTTCGTCTACGACGAAGACCAGCTCCGGGCACGTTGCCGCGAAGCGGTCGCGGCCTTTGGCGATGGGGTCAGCTACGCGTCCAAAGCATTTCTCTGCGTGGCCATGGCCCGACTGGCTCATGAAGAGGGCATGGCGATCGACGTGTCGACCGGGGGAGAGCTCCACGTTGCGCTCGCCGCGGGCGTTCCCGCCGATCGGCTCGTCCTCCACGGCAACAACAAGTCCGATGTCGAGCTGTCCACCGCGCTTCGAGCTGGGATCGGTCGCATCGTGGTCGATTCGTTCGATGAGCTCGACCGCCTGGAACGGCTCGTCCCCGACCTGGGCGTCGCCCCTCCCAAGGTGCTCCTGCGCGTCACGCCGGGCATCGATGCGCACACGCACGAATACGTGCGGACCGGCCAGGACGATTCGAAGTTCGGATTCACCTTGTCGACGGGACTCGCCGCCGACGCCGTGGCGCGTGCCAAGGCCTCGCCGCACGTGAACCTCGTGGGCATCCACGCGCACATCGGTTCGCAGGTGTTCGTCGCCGAATTCTTCAAGAACGCCGTCGAGGCCCTCGCCGAGTTCTTCCTACCCCTCGACCTCGGCGAACTCTCGATCGGTGGCGGCATCGGCGTGGCCTATGTCGAAGCCGAACTGGCCCCGTCGATCACCGAATGGGCCTCTGCGGTGCACGCCGCGGCCCGCACCTCGGGCATCACCGCTCGCATCACCGCCGAACCCGGTCGCGCCATCGCGGCCGCCGCCTGTGTGACGCTCTACACCGTCGGCACGATCAAGGACGTCGAAGTGTCGACGGGGCCAGCCACGGTAATGCGGAGGTACGTGAGCGTCGACGGCGGGATGAGCGATAACGTGCGGCCCGCCCTCTACGGCGCAGACTATTCCGCCCGCATCGCCGACCGTGCATCGGATGCGGAGCCAGTACTTGTCCGGGTAGCCGGCAAACATTGCGAAAGCGGCGACATCATCGTTCACGACGAGTACCTGCCAGGCGATGTGCGGCCGGGAGACCTGATTGCCGTGCCCGCCACCGGCGCATACTGCTGGTCGCTCTCCAGCAATTACAACTATCTCCCTCGACCGGCGGTAGTCGCTGTCGACAACGGCAGCGCACGCCTTATCGTCCGGGGTGAGACCGAGGACGATCTCCTGGCAAGGGACGCCGGCCTCACCGATTTCTCTCGCAGCGAAGGAGCTACTCGATGATCGAATACCGCAACCTCAGGGTCGCACTTCTCGGCGCAGGTAGTGTGGGGGCCGAAGTCGCCTCGCTCCTCCTCGAGCACCGTGACGAACTCGCTGAGCGCATCGGCGCCGGGCTCGAACTCGTGGGAATCGCCGTCCGCGATCTGGATGCACCGCGCACCACCGAGCTTCCGCGCGAGCTTTTCACCACCGACGCCCAGTCCCTCATTCTCGGCGCAGATATCGTTATCGAGCTCATGGGCGGGTTGGAGCCAGCACGCGAATACATTCTGCAGGCGTTGAACTCCGGAGCGGATGTGATCACGGGCAACAAAGCACTCCTTGCCACGCACGGGCCGGAGTTGTTCGAAGCGGCGGAGCAGGTTGGCGCGCAGTTGTATTACGAGGCAGCCGTGGCCGGGGCCATCCCCATCATCCGCCCACTGCATGACAGCCTTGCTGGCGACCAGGTCCGCCGCATTCTCGGGATTGTGAACGGCACGACGAACTTCATCCTCGACCGCATGCACACCATGGGTGCGACGATGGAGGAAGCACTCGCCACGGCGACAGAACTTGGCTTCGCCGAAGCGGATCCCACGGCGGACGTCGGTGGCTACGATGCGGCGCAAAAGGCTGCGATTCTCGCCAGTCTCGCGTTTCACACCGTCGTCCCTCTCGAATCCGTGTACCGCGAAGGCATCACGGGGATCACTCTGGCCCAGGTCACGGCGGCAACTCGCGCCGGCTATGTCGTGAAACTTCTCGCAATTTGCGAGCGACTCACGGATGCCGAGGGGACCGAGGGCGTCAGCGCGCGCGTTTATCCGGCGCTCGTGCCACAGGATCACCCGCTCGCGGCCGTTCACGGTGCGAAGAACGCCGTCTTCATCGAGGCGGAGGCGGCCGGGGATGTGATGTTCTATGGTGCAGGGGCTGGCGGGCGGGAGACGGCGTCTGCTGTACTTGGCGACCTCGTCTCAGCGGCCAGGCGCCACGTCATTGGTGGCCCCGGGATAGCCGAATCGCGGCACGCGAACCTTCCCATCCTGCCGATGTCGAGCATTACCACGAGATACCAGATCACCCTCGCCGTCGTGGACCAGCCGGGAGTCCTCGCGGAGATCGCAAACCTGTTCCGCGACCACGGCGTTTCGGTGGAAACTCTTGTGCAATCCGTGGCGAGCGAAACGGAACTCATCGATCCAACCGCTACCCTTGTGATCGGCACTCACGAGGCGTCCGAATCTTCCCTTGCTGCGACCGTCACAGCCCTGGCCGCAACTTCCGTCGTTGAATCCGTCGTTTCTGTATTACGAGTAGAAGGCCTGTGAGCATGTCCCAGCTGAGTACGTCGAGACAGTGGCGCGGCGTCATCCGCGAGTACGCCGATCGCCTCGATGTCACCGATGCGACCCCCATCGTGACGCTCGGTGAAGGCGGGACGCCGCTCATTGAGGCGCATCCGCTGTCTTTGCGTACCGGAGCCCGGGTGTTCGTCAAGGTCGAAGGAATGAATCCGACTGGTTCGTTCAAGGACCGCGGGATGACCATGGCGGTCTCCAAGGCACTCGAGCACGGCGCGAAGGTGGTGGTCTGCGCGTCCACCGGCAATACCTCGGCATCCGCTGCCGCGTACGCGACACGTGCCGGTATCACGGCTGCCGTACTTGTGCCTGAGGGGAAAATCGCGATGGGCAAGCTCAGCCAGGCGATTGCTCACAATGCCCGGCTTCTGCAGGTTCAGGGTAACTTCGACGATTGTCTCGACATCGCCCGCGAACTTGCTGCTAACTACCCGGTTCACCTGGTGAATTCGGTCAACAACGACCGCATCGAGGGCCAGAAAACTGCGGCGTTCGAGGTCGTCGACGTGTTGGGTGATGCCCCAGACTTCCACCTTCTTCCTCTGGGTAATGCCGGAAACTACACGGCATACCACCGCGGCTACCGCGAGGAGCTGGCGAGGGGCGCCACGACGAGGCTTCCGCGAATGTTCGGCTTTCAGGCTGAAGGCAGTGCTCCATTCGTTCTCGGGCACGTTGTCAAGAACCCGGAAACCATTGCGAGCGCCATCCGCATCGGAAACCCTGCATCATGGACGCAGGCGCTCGCCGCCCACGCGGACAGCGATGGCTACTTCGGAATGTTCTCGGACGCGAAGATTCTTGAAGCACACCGAATCCTGTCCGCTGAGGTCGGAATCTTCGTGGAACCGGCATCCGCGATCGGGGTCGCGGGGTTGCTCGAACGCGCCGATGCCGGAGAGATCCCGAAGGGATCGATCGTCGTCATCACGGTGACGGGGCATGGCCTGAAGGATCCGCAATGGGGCGTGCGCCTGCCGGATGGCTCAGACGTGAGCCCGACGATCGTACCGGTCGATACCGATCAGGTCGCCCAGGCACTCGGCATGAGCAAGCCGACCTCGAATGGTCAGGCCCAACGAGCATGACGACACCTTCTCCCATCCCGGTCGGCACGACGATGTCGGTCAAAGTCCCGGCGACCACCGCGAACCTCGGTCCGGGTTTTGACACGCTGGGCCTCGCGCTCTCGCTCTACGACGAGCTCGACGCGACCGTCCGCGCTGAGCCCGGGATTCATGTGACCGTGCACGGTGTGGGGGAAGGCGTCGTTCCCACGGATGAATCCAACCTCGTCGCTCGCTCGGTCATACACGTCTTCGAGCATTTCGCACAGCCGCTACCTGGGCTCGAAATCGCGGCGCACAACGCGATCCCGCACAGCCGCGGTCTCGGCTCCAGCGGCGCAGCCATCGTCGCCGGGATCATGGTGGCGAAGGGTTTGCTCGACGGAATAGTCGCCATTGATTCCGTGACGATGCTTGAGCTCGCCACCGAGATGGAAGGCCATCCTGACAATGTCGCCCCCGCTCTGTTCGGGGGACTCACGATCGCGTCGGTGGGCGAGGATGGCCCCAAACACAAGAAACTCATCGCCCACCGCGGTGTGTCGGCTGTCGTCTTCGTTCCCGAGGCGGCAATGTCCACCGCTCTTGCCAGAAGCCTGCAGCCAGCATCCGTGCCGCACGAGGACGCCATCTTCAACGTCTCGCGCAGCGCATTGCTCGTCGCGGCACTCGTCCAAAGTCCCGAACTGCTCCTGGCTGCGACCGAAGATAGGCTGCACCAGAGCTACCGCGCGAGTGCGATGCGGGAGACCGATGACCTCATCCGGATGCTTCGACAACATGGTCTTGCCGCGGTCGTGTCGGGTGCAGGACCGTCTGTGCTGGTGCTCGGTAGCGACCCCAGTCAGCGACTCTTGGCGGCTGACCTGGTCGCCGCAAATTCGCAGTCGACGTGGCAACCGTTGATGCTGGCCGTCGACTTCAAAGGTGCTACAGTGATGGTGCATCCGGTAGAAGGCTCCGCCTGAGCAGGGTTCTCTTAACAAGGGTCTACCTGAAAAGGCAGAGGTCCCGGGTGCCATCACCAGCACTCGTCACACTCCCATCCTGCGCACCCGCGCAGAACCGATGAGGGGTATCAGGCGACAAGCTCCGCTGCGGGTTGAAGTACACCGAAGGTGTACGCGTCCGTCAGGGGAAAGGAATCCTCCCAGTGACTGATCACAACGTTCGCGCCGCAGGGCCGAACGCCGGTGCCCCACTTGCCACACTGCGTCTTCCAGAGCTTCAGGCTCTAGCGGCGGAACTTGGCATCGCTGGCACCGCCAAACTTCGAAAAGGAGAACTCGTGGATACCATCTCCGAGGCACAGTCCACCGCAATCGCGATGACTGATTCAACTACAGAAACATCCGATGTTGCGCCAAAGAAGCGCGCACCGCGAAGGGCGACGGCAACGGCTGGCGTCGTGACCTCAACAGCCGGCACGGCTGCTGCCCCTTCAACAGACGGTCCCGCGGTCGAAGCGAAGGCCCCGTCATCGCCCGTCGAGAGTACCGCTACGGCAGAGCAGGCGAACACAGCTGCGCCAGTGGATGGCACTGCTGCAGCCGACACCACTGACTCGTCGGAGGCGCCCAGCCAGGCTCCCAGAACCAGGTCGGCGAACAAGAAAAACTCGACGGAGCCGACCGGCGACGCTGACTCGGTAGAAGT
>JBDTCD010000004.1:0-5194 GCA_039923755.1 Terrimesophilobacter sp.
GTCGACACCGGCGGTTGCAACATCCAGTTCGCCGTAGACCCGGCGGATGGGCGGGTTATCGTCATCGAAATGAACCCGCGGGTCTCACGTTCGAGCGCGCTGGCGAGCAAGGCAACGGGTTTCCCGATCGCCAAAATTGCCGCGAAACTCGCGATCGGTTATCGACTGGACGAGATTCCAAACGACATCACGCGGGTGACTCCCGCGAGTTTCGAGCCCACGCTCGACTACGTCGTGGTCAAGGTCCCACGATTCGCCTTCGAGAAGTTCCCCGCTGCGGACCCCACGCTCACCACGACCATGAAGTCGGTCGGTGAGGCAATGGCGATCGGCCGAAATTTCGCAACCGCCCTGCAGAAGGCGCTGCGGTCGCTGGAGAAGCGGGGATCGAGCTTCCACTGGATAGGAGATCCGGGGGAGAAATCCACCCTGCTCGCCCAGTCCGCCATACCCACCGATGGCCGGATCGTCACCGTTCAGCAGGCGCTGCGAGCGGGTGCGACGATCTCGGAGTTGTTCGAAGCGACGGGTATCGACCCGTGGTTCCTTGACCAGATCGTGCTCATCAACGAGATCGCCCACGACGTGGCGGCATCCGATTCGCTTGACGAGTCGCTCATCCGGCATGCGAAGAACCACGGGTTCAGCGATGTGCAACTTGCACAACTGCGCGGCGTCGAAGAGTCTGATATCCGGGCACTCCGCGCGCAGCTGGGAGTTCTCCCGGTCTATAAAACGGTCGACACGTGTGCGGGGGAGTTCCCCGCTGTGACCCCCTACCACTACTCGAGTTACGACGTCGAGACGGAAGTTGCGCCGAGCGATCGTCGGAAGGTCGTCATCCTGGGTTCAGGGCCGAACCGTATCGGGCAGGGAGTCGAATTCGATTACTCCTGCGTGCATGCGGCGTTTGCGCTCTCCGACGCCGGGTTCGAGACGATCATGATCAACTGCAACCCCGAGACGGTGTCGACAGACTACGACACGAGCGACAGGCTGTATTTCGAACCTCTCACCCTGGAGGATGTCCTCGAGGTCATCTCCTCGGAGAGCGCCAGCGGCGAACTTGTAGGCGTCGTGGTTCAGCTGGGCGGGCAGACCGCTTTAGGACTTGCGAAGGGTCTGGAAGCCGCAGGGGTGCCGATTCTGGGAACATCACCGTCGGCGATCGACCTCGCCGAAGAACGCGGGCTGTTCGCCGGCATTCTCGACGCTGCTGGTCTGATTGCGCCGCGGAACGGAACCGCCACCGACCTTCAGACCGCGGTTGCCGTGGCCGAGGAAATCGGCTACCCGGTGCTCGTTCGCCCGTCGTTCGTGCTGGGTGGTCGCGGCATGGAGATCGTCTACGACACGGACTCGATGGGCGGATACTTTCAGCGCGTCGCCGACCAAGCGATCATCGCACCGGGTCTGCCGCTGCTCGTTGACCGGTTCCTGGACGACGCTATCGAGATCGATGTTGACGCCCTGTTCGACGGTGACGAACTGTACATCGGTGGGATCATGGAGCATTTGGAGGAGGCTGGTATTCACTCTGGCGACTCCTCATGCACCCTTCCGCCCGTTACCCTCGGCCGCAACATCCTTGACCGTGTGCGCGACGCGACGGAGGCAATCGCCAGGGGAGTGGGTGTGCTCGGCCTGCTCAACGTGCAGTTCGCGATCGGGCAAGGCGTGTTGTACGTTCTGGAGGCGAACCCGAGGGCATCACGAACCGTGCCGTTCGTCTCCAAGGCGCTCGGGATCCCCCTTGCGAAGGCGGCAGCTCGCATCATGGTGGGAGCGAGCATCCGCACTCTCATCGACGACGGGATGCTGCCAGCGATCGACGGCCTGCACGTGCCGATGGATTCGCCGGTCGCAGTGAAGGAAGCAGTGTTGCCGTTTAAGAGATTCCGGACGAAGGAGGGGAAGATCGTCGACTCCATCCTTGGTCCCGAGATGCGCTCGACCGGTGAGGTGATGGGCATCGATTCCAACTTTCCGAAGGCGTTCGCCAAGAGCCAGGCGGCGGCCTATGGCGGCCTGCCCGGCAGCGGTTCAGTCTTTGTGTCGGTCGCAGACCGCGACAAGAGGGCGATCGTGCTGCCCGTGCTTCGTCTTCAACAGCTCGGGTTCGCGATTCTCGCCACGCAGGGTACTGCCGAGGTGCTCGCTCGCAACGGCATCGACGCACGGGTCGTTCGCAAGCAGTCCGATGCAGCCTTGGTGGGCATGCCCGATGGCTCCGATCAGCGCACGATAGTGGAACTGATCACAGCCGGAGAGGTTGACATCGTCATCAACACACCCAGCGGGCGGACTGCCAGAGCCGACGGCTATGAGATCAGGACCGCTACCGTCGCGGCCGACAAGGCGCTGTTTACGACGATCGCGCAACTTGGTGCAGCGGTATCGTCAGTCGAAGCCATCCGTGAAGGATTCTCCGTTCGCTCCCTCCAGGACTATGCGCTGGATCGTGCACAGCGATTGGTGGACGCAGAGACTACTGCGCGAGCAGGGAGTGTCACGGGGGCAGGGAGTGTTACGGATGGCTGAATCCAGTTTTGGCGAACGACTTAGCGTCACCGTCTCCGCGCGGGGGTCTCTGTGCGTGGGAATCGACCCGCATCCGTTCCTTCTCTCCTCGTGGGGTCTGCCCGACTCCGCGGAAGGACTGAAAGCCTTCGGGCTCGCCGTTGTGGCGGCTGCTGCTGGGCGTGTTGGGATAGTTAAACCGCAGGTCGCATTCTTCGAACGACACGGTTCGCGCGGGTTCGCCGCCCTGGAGAACGTCCTGCAGGCCGCACGAGAAGCAGGCCTTCTGGTCATCGCAGATGCCAAACGCGGTGACCTTGGCACCTCAGTTGAGGCGTACGGCCAGGCTTGGCTCACCCCTGGCGGCCCGCTCGAGGCCGACGCAATGACGGTGAACGCCTACCAGGGAGTGGATTCCCTCTCCGACACCATCGCGCTGGCACGGCACGCGGGTAAAGGGCTTTTCGTTCTCGCGGCGACGTCGAATCCGGAAGCCGCGGCTACCCAGACGGCTCGCATCGTGAGTGGCGGCCGGGCTGGGTTGAGTGTTGCCGCCGGTATTGTCGATGAGGTGATCGCATTGAACTCTTCCGATAAAACCGGTTGGGGATCCTTTGGCGTAGTTCTCGGCGCCACCGTCACGGCCGCAGACTACGGCATTTCCCTCGATTCACTCGCCGGGCCCTCCGGGACTCCGATTCTCGCCCCTGGATTCGGTCATCAGGGAGCCGCATTCGCTCAC
This sequence comes from Terrimesophilobacter sp., assembly GCA_039923755.1. Classification (GTDB taxonomy): domain Bacteria; phylum Actinomycetota; class Actinomycetes; order Actinomycetales; family Microbacteriaceae; genus Terrimesophilobacter. The sequence goes on from JBDTCD010000004.1 coordinate 3,263, forward strand.
ATCCCGACGCTTTATGGTGCTGCAGCACCATTTGTCCTTGCCGCAACGTCGCGAGCCGTTTTGTCTGCTGGGCGCGATGGCATCGAATCTGCGATTGAGCGCGCTGCGGAGGAACTCGCGAAATGCCGCGCGTAACCCCGCCCAGTGTCGACCGTGCGGCGGCCTCCCGCGCGGCGGTCGCCGCTCGTCGCGCGAGAGCCGAGGTGAAAAGGTCGGTCGCTGAGGGCCGTCGGAGTCCCTTGGATGTGCTCACCGCTGGATGGGGTGATCCGGGAAGTGTTGAGGCTCGGCTGCGAGTTCGAGAGCTAATCGGAAGCGTTCATGGGCTCGGCCCCATTCGGACGTCGCGCATCATGGCTCAGCTCGGGATCTCGGAGTCGAAACGGGTGGCCGGCCTCGGCGTGCGGCAACGTAACATCCTGCGCGAGTGGGTGTCGCGACGTGAGAATCTTCCTCCACACCAGCAACCATCGCGCCTTGTGGTCCTGGCCGGTCCGACCGCAGTGGGCAAAGGGGCCGTATCGACCTATATCCGGGAACACCATCCGAACGTACTGTTGTCGGTGTCGGCCACGACACGCTCTCCGAGGCCGGGCGAAGTCGACGGGGTCAACTACTTCTTCCTGAGTGACGAGGAATTCAGCCAGCTGGAGTCGTCGGGAGCCATGCTGGAGACGGCGAGAGTTCACAATGCCTACCGCTACGGAACTCCACGCGCGCCGATCGAGGCCGCTCTTGCCGAGGGTAAGAGTGTTTTGCTTGAGATCGATCTTCAGGGTGCACGTCTGGTACGGCAAGCGATGCCCGAGGCAATCCTGGTCTTTCTCCTCCCGCCGAGTTGGGAAGAACTGGTGCGTCGCCTCATCGGGCGCGGGACAGAGGATGCGGCAGAGCAGGCCCGCAGGCTTGAGACGGCGAAGGCCGAACTTGCCGCCCAGGACGAGTTCGATTACCGCGTGATCAACGCCGACGTCAGCCAGGCGGCGCAGGAGGTCGTAGACTTGATGGCGATCCCCGACGAAAACAAGGAGTCTAAACATGGTTGACCGCGCCAAGGGCATTATCGACCCGCCCATTGACGAGCTGCTCACCAAGGTGGACTCGAAGTACGCTCTCGTGATCTTCGCCTCCAAGCGTGCTCGCCAGATAAACGACTATTACGCCGATCTTCACGAAGGCAGCCTGTACAACAATGTCGGGCCGCTTGTCGATTCAACGATTGATGACAAGCCGTTGTCGGTGGCCATGCGCGAGATCAATGAGGGAAAACTTCTCGTCAAGCAGCTCGCGGAGTAGTCACGTCCGTACGCTGCACCAAACCTCGGGACGAGCGGAGGCGAAGTGAACGTCGTCGTCGGAGTTGCCGGCGGAATCGCCGCCTATAAGGCGGTCGCTGTTATCCGTGCACTTGTCCTTGCCGAGCATGACGTTCATGTGGTCGCGACCGAATCCGCCCTCCGGTTCGTGGGGCTTCCGACCCTGGAAGCGATCAGCAGGAATCCCGTCCATCATGAACTCTTCGAGGGTGTCGCGCAGGTGCGGCACGTGGCGATCGGACAGGCAGCGGACGTCATCGTCGTTGCGCCGGCGACCGCAAACATGATTGCGCGTCTCGCGGCCGGCCTTGCGGATGACCTGCTGGGAACCACCATCCTTGCCAGCACGGCACCGCTTGTGATCGCCCCCGCCATGCACACCGAGATGTGGCAGAATCCGGCAACAGTTCAGAACGTCGCAACGCTCCGATCACGAGGCGTGACGATCATCGGACCCGGCACTGGACAACTGACCGGCAACGACAGCGGTCCGGGCCGGATGGCGGAGCCGGACGAGATCGTCGATGCAGTTCTCTCAGCCACAGTTCCGAAGGATCTAGCAGGCAAACGCCTCGTGGTGACAGCCGGCGGCACCCGAGAGCCCATCGATCCGGTG
>JBDTCD010000005.1:0-13181 GCA_039923755.1 Terrimesophilobacter sp.
CTCTACCCGGGGATACGCATCAGATATGTGAGTTCCGAGGAATTTACGAACGACTTCATCAATTCAATCGCCAATAACCGCGCCTCGCTGTTCCAGTCGCGATACCGTGAAATCGACATCCTCCTGATTGATGACATCCAGTTCCTCCAGGGCAAGGATTCAACCCAGGAAGCCTTCTTCCACACTTTCAACACGCTGCACGATCACAACAAGCAGGTAGTCATCACGAGTGATCTTCCGCCGAAACACCTCACCGGATTTGAGGACCGCATGCGGTCACGCTTCGAATGGGGCCTCATCACGGATGTCCAGGCGCCTGATCTCGAGACACGGATAGCCATCCTCCGCAAGAAAGCACAGAGCGAACGCCTGCAGGTACCCGACGACATCCTCGAATACATGGCATCGAAAGTTTCCTCAAACATCCGCGAGCTTGAGGGAACTCTCATTCGCGTCACCGCTTTTTCCAGCCTGAACAAAACGCCCGTCGATCTCTCACTTGTACAGACCGTACTCAAGGACCTGATCACCCTCGATGAGGACAACGTGATTGCACCGGTAGACATCATCAATCACACTGCGGCGTACTTCAAACTCACGGTCGATGACCTCTATGGTTCCTCTCGATCGCAGGCGGTCGCCACCGCACGGCAGATCGCCATGTACCTGTGCCGTGAGCTCACCAACCTCTCTTTGCCGAAGATCGGCCAATTATTTGGAAATCGCGACCACACGACCGTGATGTATGCGAACAAAAAGATCAGCGAGTTGATGAAAGAACGTCGCTCGATTTACAACCAGGTCACCGAGCTCACGAGTCGGATCAAGCAGAACCATCGCTACAACAAGAACTGACCACTCAGCTACCAACATGTGGATAACTTGTGGATAACCACCCGCACCGTTGTGAGAAAGTCGATATCCACTGTGAATAGCGGTGATCTGGGCGAGCGCCTGGTGGGGTTCCTGTGTCGAAGTTGAACACCGTCTCCACATCTCACACGGTTGTAGTTTCCCGTATCTGTCTGTCAATTACTGCACTCTCCACAGTTCACACAGCGGTTAATATTATTAGTTCTTTAAAGAATGAATATGGGAGAAGATAACCCTAGAAGCCGGGCCCTCGACCGTGTGCCAGTATTGAGACCCGGACCGCACTCGGATCGACAGAGGTGAACATGAAGTTCCAAGTCAATCGTGATGTCTTCAGCGAGGCTGTTTCCTTCGCCGTGAAGCTCCTTCCTCAGCGGACGACGCTTCCCATCCTCAGTGGCGTCCTCCTTGATGCCACGGCCGAAGGTCTCACCCTCTCCTCCTTCGACTACGAGGTGTCCACCAGGACGACCGTCAGTGCGGATGTCGAGGAGAACGGGCGAGTCCTCGTCTCCGGTCGTCTCCTGGCCGACATTGCGAGCAGGTTACCCAACGCGCCGGTACATGTGTCGACTGAAGGTTCGAAGATCGTGGTCAAGTGTGGCTCTGCAAACTTCACACTCCTCAGCATGCCGGTCGAGGAGTACCCCACTCTTCCCGTGATTGCGGAGCAGACCGGTGTTCTGCCGGCCGAAGCATTCTCGACGGCCGTATCGCAAGTCGCCGTTGCGGCCAGCCGCGATGATGTCACCCCGGTCATCACGGGGGTTCAACTCGAAGTCAGTGAGAACAGTCTTAGCCTCGTGGCGACGGATCGTTATCGGGTAGCGATTCGTGAAGTTGACTGGGAGGCCTCAGCTGGTGCGACGTCAGAATCTGTCATGGCGCTTGTTCCCGCCAGGACGCTCATGGAGATTGGCAAGACCTTTGGACACAGCGGAACGATCGCCGTGTCGATTACCAACAGCGATGAACGCGAGCTCATCGCGTTCAGTGCCGACAAGAAGACCGTGACCTCGCTCCTCATCAAGGGGAACTTCCCTCCCGTGCGCAGACTGTTCCCTGATGTGGCGGACAATTATGCGGTCGTGAACACGGCGGACTTGATGGAAGCCGTGCGACGCGTCTCCCTCGTTCTCGAGCGAGAAGCGGCGTTGCGTTTCACGTTCACCATCGATGGGGTAACCCTGGAGGCCATTGGTTCCGAACAGGCCCAGGCCTCAGAGACGATAGACGGTCACCTCAATGGTGACGACACCGTTGTCTCGCTGAAACCGCAATTCCTCCTTGATGGACTGGGTGCAGTCCATTCCGAGTTTGTGCGGATATCGTTCACAAAGACGGACAATCCCAATAAACCGGGTCCGGTCCTCATCACGAGCCAGTCGTCGAAGGATCAGCCTGGTGCGGATAACTACAAATATCTGCTGCAGCCGAACCTCCTGCTGCGCTGAGTCGTTCAGGAATCCACGGAGGTAGGGAAGAAGGACTCCGATGCACATCGGCTTGGTTGGTCTCGGCAGGATGGGCAGCAACATGCGCACCAGGCTGCGCGACCACCACATCACCGTCACCGGGTTCGACAAGAATCCTGATGTCACGGATGTGGCAACGCTCGCAGAACTTGTTCAGGCACTTCCAGCCCCGCGCATTGTGTGGGTCATGGTGCCGGCGGGAGACATCACCCACTCTGTTGTGAGGGAGCTCGTCGGACTTCTGGACCACGGCGACCTCATCATCGACGGAGGCAATTCGCGGTTCACGGAAGACGCTCGACACGGCGCGCTGGCCGATAAGCACGGCATCGGATTCATGGATGCAGGCGTATCGGGGGGCATCTGGGGGCTCAAAAATGGCTACGGCCTGATGGTCGGTGGCGCCGACGAGCATGTCGCCCGTGCCATGCCGATCTTCGATGCCTTGCGCCCGGAAGGACCGAGGGACGAGGGATTTGTCCATGTTGGTCCGGTGGGAGCAGGCCATTACGCCAAGATGGTGCACAACGGGATCGAGTATGGCCTGATGCAATCTTTTGCCGAGGGCTATGAGCTCCTCGATAAGCGAAAAGATCTCATTAAAGACGTGACAGGAACGTTCAAGGCGTGGCAGCGCGGAACAGTGGTCAGATCCTGGCTTCTCGAACTCCTTGTGCGAGCACTCGAGCAGGATCCCGCCTTCGAGGAAATCGAAGGCTACGTTGACGATTCTGGAGAGGGGAGATGGACCCTCGAGGAGGCAATCGACAATGCCGTGCCCATGCCGGTGATCTCAGCATCCATCTTCGCCAGGTTCGTTTCCCGGCAGGGTGACGAGTCTCCCGCGATGAAAGCCGTTGCAGCGCTTCGCCACCAGTTTGGTGGCCACGCCGTGAAGAAGTCGGACTGACCACATGATCCGAAGTCCTCATTCGTTGCTGCCGTGATTGTTTCCCGGCTCAGTCTCACCGACTTCAGGAATTACCGGTCGGCCGACCTTGAGTTGGCGTCGGGCCCAAACCTGTTCGTCGGCAGCAACGGGCAGGGGAAGACCAATCTTGTCGAGTCCCTGGGCTACCTCGGCACTCTCGGCTCGCACCGTGTGTCCAGTGAGCAGGCGATGATCCGGCAGGGCGCGGATGCCGCCATCATCCGGGCGCGCGTGAACCATGAGGACAAAGAGTTACTGCTCGAGGTGCAGTTGAACCGGGTAGGTGCGAACAGGGCGCAGCTCAATCGCAACCAGATCAAGGTTCGCGAGTTGCCACGGTACTTTTCCACGGTCCTTTTTGCTCCAGAGGATCTTGCGCTGGTCAGGGGCGAACCTTCTGTTCGCCGCCGGTTCCTGGATGAACTTCTGGTGTTGCGCACTCCGAGGTTTGCGGGCGTGATGTCGGATTATGACCGGGTTTTGCGCCAGCGCAATACCCTACTGAAATCGGCGCGAGCGTCTGGCGTGCGCGGCGGCGCTCTTTCCACTCTCGATGTGTGGGACGAACGGCTCGTTTCGCTCGGTGCTGAGCTCATCCACGCGCGTGGGAAACTCGTGGCGGAACTCCAACCACGCGTAACGGAGGCCTACGTCTCCGTGGCGGGTGATGATCATCACGCCATGCTCGCGAGTCGCCTGAGCATTCTGGCCGGGGATCCGGATGCGGAGACCGATGAGCAGGACATCCGAACCGTCATGGACGCGTCTGAGGCGAGTGCACGGTTCAGGGAGACACTCGACCGGCTTCGCCGGAGTGAACTGGACCGCGGTATCACCCTGGTGGGGCCACATCGGGATGATCTCGTGCTCGCACTGAATGGAATGCCTGCCCGAGGATATGCCAGTCATGGCGAATCCTGGTCATTCGCGCTGGCTCTCAAGCTGGCCTCGGCGGAGTTGCTTCGCGCGGAGTCGCGAGTGGGGGATCCCGTACTCATCCTGGATGACGTCTTTGCGGAACTCGACGAATCCCGTCGTGAACGGCTCGGCGCCGCGGTCGACCATTTCGAACAAGTGCTTATCACCGCCGCCGTGTTCGGCGACGTCCCCTCTCAGCTCGCGCAGAACACCGTACGTATCGACAGCGGAACGATCCTCAACTCCGATACCGCGCTGAGATCAACTGAATCGGAGCCAGTAGAGGGGGGCACCGATGCCGGCTTCTGACACGTCGGGCACCGAGCATATCGCTGTCTTCCAACGCTTCCGGAAGATCTTCGGCGATCGGGCATCCACGTCGTCGGATTCCCGCAAGCGTGCACAGCGTGAACCGGGCTCGAGCGTTCCCTTCGGAGCTGGGCGCGACCCGCGCGGTATCGCCGATGTCGTCGACGCACTGACCGCACGACTCGGTTGGAATTCGTCACTGGCCCAGTCCGATCTCATCGCGTCGTGGTCCGAACTGGTGGGTGAGGAGACAGCCTGGCACTCGACGCCGGTGGGAATCTCCGATGGCGTCCTGACAGTATCCTGCGACTCGACAGCGTGGGCAACGCAGCTGCGTCTGATGCGTGCCCACATCCTTACTCGAATCGCCGAGCGGTATCCGGATGCGGCGATCCAGACCCTGCGCTTTGATGGCCCAGGCGTCCCCTCGTGGAAAAAGGGCCCCAGATCAATTCCAGGGCGTGGTCCACGCGATACTTACGGCTGAGTAGGCAAAACAGGTGGCCGGAGCAAAATAAAGTCCCCAGATCGCCGAATTCGACTTCTCGTGTGACGTCCTTTGATAGAATCGAAGAGTCGTCGAGGCAGCTACTGGAGCAGGAGCGGAGCCCGAAGAAACCACCAGGCAGGAGTTCGATCCATTTATGTCCAAAAAGCCCAAGACCTCCGAGCCTGATGACACTTATGGCGCAGACCAGATTCAAGTTCTCGAGGGTCTTGAGGCGGTGCGTAAACGCCCCGGAATGTATATCGGGTCCACTGGTCCGCGCGGACTGCACCACCTCGTCTACGAGGTAGTTGACAACTCCGTCGATGAGGCCCTAGCCGGCCACTGTGATCACATCTTCGTGACGATGCTGAAGGACGGTGGCATCCGCGTCACGGACAACGGTCGCGGCATTCCGGTCGCGTTGAACAAGCAGGAGAACAAATCCAGCGTCGAAGTGGTCATGACCATCCTTCATGCTGGTGGCAAGTTCGGTGGTGGTGGTTACTCGGTGTCCGGCGGACTCCACGGTGTCGGTGTCTCCGTCGTTAATGCACTGTCGGCCCGGCTTGTTGTCGAAGTTCACAGGATGGGTCATGCGTGGCGGCAGGAATATCGCCATGGGGTGCCCCAGGCTCCTCTCGCACAGGAAGAAGAGGTCGAGGGAACAGGGACGATCATCACGTTCTGGCCTAGCACCGACACGTTTGAGACCGTTGAATTCGACTTCGAGACCTTACGCGCACGCTTCCAGCAAGTTGCGTTCCTCAACAAGGGCTTGTCCATCACGCTTGAGGACGAGAGGGACCTTGAAGGTACTGGGGAGTCCGTCGCTATCACCTACCTCTACGAGAAAGGTCTCGTCGACTACGTCGAGTACTTGAACTCCGCCAAGAAGGTGGAGGCGATTCACGAGGAGATTATCTCGTTCGAGTCCGAGGACACCGAGCGCAAGATTTCAGTCGAGGTTGCCATGCAGTGGACGAACGCCTATCAGGAGAGCGTTCACACGTATGCCAACACGATTAATACCCACGAGGGCGGTACTCACGAAGAAGGTTTTCGTGCGGCATTGACGACTCTCGTGAACAAATACGCGCGCGACAAAGCAATCCTCAAGGAAAAGGACGAGAACCTCACCGGGGACGATATCCGCGAGGGTCTCACGGCCATCATTTCGGTCAAGCTTGCCGAACCGCAGTTCGAGGGCCAGACCAAAACGAAGCTTGGTAACACCGAAGCCAAGAGCTTTGTGCAGCGAATCACTGGCGACCAGTTGAATGATTGGTTCGACCGGAATCCCAACCAGGCACGGGACATCATCCGCAAGTCGATTCAGGCCGCCTCCGCACGGATGGCCGCGCGCAAGGCACGGGAGCAAACCCGTCGCAAGGGGCTTCTCGAGTCCGGCGGAATGCCCGGCAAGCTGCGCGACTGCTCAAGTAGCGACCCCAGCGTGTCGGAAATCTTCATTGTCGAGGGCGACTCGGCCGGCGGCTCAGCAGTGCAGGGCCGCAACCCTGAAACGCAAGCCATCCTTCCGCTGAGAGGAAAAATCCTCAACGTCGAGAAAGCCAGGCTTGATCGCGCCCTTGCCAACAATGAGGTGCAGGCGATGATCACGGCGTTCGGTGCAGGGATCGGTGAAGACTTCGCACCGGAGAAGGCCAGGTACCACAAGATCGTTCTCATGGCCGATGCGGATGTCGACGGCCAGCACATCACTACGCTCTTGCTGACGCTGCTTTTTCGCTACATGCGCCCGCTCATCGATCTCGGCTACGTGTACCTCGCACAGCCCCCGCTGTACCGGCTCAAGTGGAGTAACTCGCCGCACGAATACGTGTACTCGGACCGTGAACGGGATGCCCTCGTCGAGGACGGTCTTGCAGCCGGTAAGCGAATCCCGAAAGAGAACGGAATCCAGCGCTACAAGGGCCTCGGCGAGATGGACTACAAGGAGTTGTGGGAGACCACCATGGACCCTGCAACGCGAACGCTTCTCCAAGTCACGCTTGATGACGCGGCTGCCGCCAACGAAATTTTCTCCACCCTCATGGGCGACGATGTCGAATCGCGTCGAAGCTTCATCCAGAAGAACGCCAAAGACGTTCGATTCCTCGATATTTGATCGCCGGAAAAACCGAGAACTGAGACCAGATGGCTGACGAAACGAATAACGCCGAAACGACCGATGACGACCACATCCCGGGTGTCGAGATAGACCTCGCCCACGACAAGATCAATCAGGTAGATCTCCAGACGGAGATGCAGCGCAGCTACCTTGACTACGCGATGAGCGTCATCGTCGGGCGTGCGCTGCCGGATGTTCGCGACGGCTTGAAGCCCGTCCACCGTCGTGTGATTTACGCGATGTACGACGGTGGCTACCGACCGGACAAGGGTTTCTCCAAGTGCACGCGAATCATCGGCGATGTGATGGGGCAGTTCCACCCGCACGGCGACTCGTCGGTGTATGACGCGCTCGTCCGCCTCGTCCAGCCGTGGAGCCTTCGCTATCCCCTCGCGCTCGGCCAGGGAAACTTCGGTTCTCCTGGGAACGATGGTGCTGCTGCACACAGATACACCGAAACAAAGATGGCACCTCTGGCCATGGAGATGGTGCGGGACATCGAGGAAGAGACCGTCGAGTTCCAGGACAACTACGACGGTCGCACGCAGGAGCCAAAGGTTTTGCCAGCCAGGTTCCCAAATCTTCTGGTGAACGGTTCGGTGGGCATCGCGGTGGGAATGGCTACCAACATTCCCCCGCACAACCTTCGGGAAGTGGGTTCAGGCGCACTCTGGCACCTCGCCAACCCCGAGGCGAGCCAGGAAGAGCTCGTCGCAGCACTCCTCGAACGGATCAAAGGGCCTGACTTCCCCACCGGCGCCCAGATCCTTGGGATGAAAGGCATTCAGGATGCCTACCGGACCGGGCGTGGTTCGATCACCATGCGTGCCGTCATCAGCGTCGAGGAGCTTCAGGGCCGCCAGTGCCTCGTCGTCACAGAGCTGCCCTACCAGGTCAACCCAGATAACCTCGCGCTGAAGATTGCCGAACTCGTCAAGGAAGGCAAGATCTCTGGAATTGCCGACATCAGGGATGAGACCTCGGGGAGGACCGGGCAGCGCCTCGTCATCGTATTGAAGCGCGACGCCGTTGCCAAGGTTGTTCTCAACAACCTCTACAAGCACACGCAGTTGCAGGAAAACTTCGGCGCGAACATGCTCGCCATCGTCGATGGTATTCCTCGCACGCTGCCGATCGACAGTTTCATCACGCTGTGGGTCGAGCATCAGATCGATGTGATAGTTCGGCGCACGACGTTCCGCCTGAAGAAGGCGGAAGCGGATGCCCACATCCTGCGCGGCTATCTGAAGGCACTGGACGCGCTGGACGAGGTTATTGCGTTGATCCGGCGCTCACCCACCGTGGACGAAGCCCGTGAAGGGCTCATCGTGCTCCTGAGCGTGGACGAGCTACAGGCCAACGCCATTCTGAACCTCCAGTTGCGTCGCCTTGCCGCCCTGGAGCGCCAGAAAATCCAGGAGCAGGCAGCAGAACTCGAGCGACTGATCCTCGAATATCAGGACATTCTGGCCACGCCGCAACGCCAGAGGGACATTGTCAGCGAAGAGCTCACGGAGATTCTTGCCAAGTTCGGGGATGATCGTCGCACGGAGATTCTCTACGGATTCGATGGAGACATGAACGTTGAGGACCTGATCCCTGAGGAGGAGATGGTCGTCACGGTCACTCGTGACGGCTACGTGAAGCGCACCCGCAGTGACCACTACCGCAGCCAGCACCGTGGTGGAAAGGGCGTCAAGGGCGCCCAATTGCGGGCGGATGATGTCGTGGAGCACTTCTTCGTGACGACCACGCACCACTGGCTGCTGTTTTTCACCAACAAAGGCAGGGTTTACCGCGCGAAGACTTATGAGTTGCAGGAGGCGGGGCGGGATGCCAAGGGGCAGCATGTCGCCAATCTTCTCGCGATGCAGCCGGATGAGGAGATCGCGCAGATCCTCGACATCACCGACTACGCCTCGGCAACTTACCTGGTTCTCGCCACTCGCGGCGGACTGATCAAGAAGACACTGCTGACCGAGTACGACACGAATCGTTCCGGCGGCATCATCGCGATCAACCTGCGCGAGGATGACGAGGTGGTCTCCGCGATGCTCGTCGAAGAGACATCCGACCTGCTCCTCGTCTCGCGTAAGGGGATGTCGATTCGATTCCGCGCCGACGATGCGGCGCTGCGACCGATGGGCCGGGCAACGAGCGGGGTAATCGGAATGCACTTCCGAAAGGAGGACCAGTTGCTGTCTGCTTCCGTGGTCGCCGACGACGGATACGTCTTCGTGGTGACGGAGGGCGGCTTCGCCAAGCGCACGGATGTCGAGCAATACCGCATTCAAAATCGAGGTGGACTCGGAATCAAGGTGGCAAAACTTCAGGAGGCCCGCGGGGACCTGGCGGGGGCGCTCATTGTTGAGGATGACGACGAGGTTCTTGTGGTTCTTGCCAGCGGCAAGGTGGTACGCTCTGCCGTGGCCGAAGTACCGGCCAAGGGTCGTGACACCATGGGTGTTGTGTTCGCCAGGTTTGCGGACGACGACAAAATTATCGCCATTGCGAAGAACAGTGAACGTAACCTGGCCGGGGCGGCCGACGACGACAGTGTGGAAACACTGCCAGACGCCGGGGCGGACGCCGACCAGGACGGGAAGGACCACACGATAGATGAGTAGCGTCGCGGAGAAACTCCAGCGCAAGTCGCAGCGGGCAACCGCAACGAAACAGGTTCGTCTGAAGCTTGTCTACGTTGACTTCTGGTCGGCGGTCAAACTGTCCTTCCTGATTTCGGTGTGCGTGGGCATCGTCCAGATTGTCGCGTCGTTCCTGCTGTGGATCGTCCTGAACTCCACCGGGATCTTCGGTAGCCTCACCAAAGCTCTGGTGGATATCCTCGGAGATCCATCGTTCAACGTTCTCGACAGCTTCTCCCTCGTGAAAGTGATGTTGTTCACTGCAGTGGTCGCACTCCTGACCGTTGTGGTCGGAACAGCGCTCGGGGCGATTGCCTCGATCATCTACAACATGAGTGTGCGGTTGACCGGCGGTCTGCTCGTGGGGTTCACGAACAACTGACTCGATTACACGTTCTCAAGGCCGGTGCGATAATCTCGTATCTGCCTTACTCGGGGATATAGCTCAGGCGGTTAGAGCGCTTCGCTGATAACGAAGAGGTCCCAGGTTCAAGTCCTGGTATCCCCACGCAATTCAAAAATGGATAGTTGACGACGCGGACCGAGCGCCGAGACGGCACTCGGCGCTGGGGTCACAGCGAAGGCCAGAAATGGCCTTCGCTCATAGCTCCACCGCGCAGTCGGCAGACCGCATGCGCGCCGCAGTAACGGCGGCGCGCCAAACTAGCATGGGGCCTTAGCTCAATTGGTAGAGCGCCTGCTTTGCAAGCAGGAGGTCAGGAGTTCGATTCTCCTAGGCTCCACTCCAACATCCAGGTCATGCAGGCCGCCGCTCTGGCGCGAGAGTTGTCGGGGGATTACCCTTGCGTCCGCGCTGGCAAGGAGTAAAGTGCTGGTTGGCCCGCCGGGACGTCCGGTGAACCCTGACCAGCAGTCATCGGGCCGACTCTGTCCTTGACGAGCCGGAACCGAGGAAGGAGCAACATGATGAGTTCTGCGACAGCATCGTCCATGACGGGCAAAACCACCGCAGGGTGGCGTGTGGTTCTTGACATCATTTTCAAATGGGTGGCCTTGGTTGGCCTCGTTCTCAGTCTTCTTCAGGTGGCGTTCGCCGCACTCGGATTCTGGGGCGCGGAGGAAAAGCCCGGGGATCAGGCATGGGGAATGGCCGCGTTCGAGCCCCATGCGATCAACGGGATGATTCTTTACACCATCGCCCTCATCCTGCTGATCCTCGGCGTACTGTCGCGAGCCAACTGGAAGGTCTGGGTTATTCCAATTGTGCTCTTCCTGCTGCTGTACTTCGTCCAAGGAATACTTGTGGGCCTAGGTTTCGGAGTCAGCAAGTGGTACGGATTCCTTCACGCCGTCGACGGCGTGCTGATCATCGTGGGATTCGCGTGGTTGTACTTCGACCGGATGCGGCATCCGCTGAAAGCGAGCTGAACTTTCCCGACCTGCTCAGTTGTCTTTGGCGGGTTCCGGTTCGTCGCTGACCCACAGCTCGTCGTCTGCGCGCAGGGTTTGCCATGCTGCATAGGCGACTCCCGCCGCCGCGACGAGACCAACTCCGATGAGAATAAAGCGAGCTGGTCCACCGTTCGACTTCGCTGGAACAACTGCCTTCGAGGTGGATCGCGTCACGCGGCTCAGGGCTTGGCGAACCTGCGGGCTGCGGGCAACTTCGAGTGCTGCAAGAGCTGTACCCAGCGCAGACGACACCGCGGGGAGAACATCGCGGGAAACCTTGTCGCGTGCTGCGCCGGCGAAGTTTCGTCCAGCGTCCAGTCCCGACTCAACCCCAGGGCGCACTCGGGATTCGTAAATGTCGCGGACTCTTGGTGCGACCTCTTCACGACTTACGTTGGCAAGTTGCCTGCGAGCTTCTCGCACGACCTTTGTCGCGTGGTCCAGAACCTCCTTTTGGTCGTCCCACAGTTCCGTCGCGCCGCGCTTCAGTCGGTTAAGTTCTTTCTGCCGTTTACGTGACAATGCCATCGGTAACCTCCGTTGTGTGGTGGTTGAATACGCTATCTATCCTCCCACGAGCTCCACTGGCAGCAAACACGGTCTCGCTGGACGAACGCTGACATTGCGGTCACACTGTGGAAGAATTATCCAATGCCTGCACACACTCACGTTGCCACGTTTCACACCAACCTCGGCGACATCAAAGTCAACCTTCTTGCAAACCACGCACCGAAAACGGTAGCTAATTTTGTGGGACTCGCCACCGGACAGATCGAATGGACCGATCCGAAATCCCAGGAGAAGACGAACCGTCCGCTGTATGACGGGGTGATCTTCCACCGCATCATCGACGACTTCATGATCCAGGGTGGTGACCCGCTCGGACAGGGTATCGGTGGCCCCGGTTACCAGTTCGACGACGAGATTCACCCCGAACTGAACTTCAACGACCCCTACGTTCTCGCTATGGCGAACGCGGGGATCCAAATGGGGCACGGAACCAACGGCTCCCAGTTCTTCATCACCACGGTACCAACCCCATGGCTTCAGGGTAAGCACACCATCTTCGGCGTAGTGGATGGCGAGGAGTCAAAGGACACGGTCAAAAAGATCGAGTCGGTGAAGAAGGATGGCCGCGATCGGCCCGTCGAGCCCGTCGTGATTGAAAGCATCACGATCGACGAGCTCTGAGGGTGACCGACCCGTCCACTACCGCGTCGGATGTTTGCTATCGGCACCCGAAAAGGCAAAGTTTCGTACTGTGCCAACGGTGCGGTCGAACGATCTGCGCTGAATGCCAGACCCCCGCGGCAGTGGGCTTTCACTGCCCTGAGTGCATGAGGGAATCGCGGCAGTCCGCGCCCCGTACAAAGCCGGCCGTGGTCACCGCGTTTCGCGCAAACAGCTCAACACCGGTTGTCACCTACACGATCATCGCGATCTGTGTCGTCGTGTACCTCGCCCAGTTGCTCAGCAATGGTGTGGTGACGAACGCTCTCTTCTATCATCCGTTGCTCACCGAATCCCAGCCGTGGCGGATGATCACCTCGCTCTTTGTGCATTCGCCCGGTTCATACCTCCACATCATCTTCAACATGTTTTCGCTGTTCGTGATTGGACCGCCTCTTGAACTCGCGCTCGGCCGATGGCGATTCCTCGCCCTTTACCTGTTGAGCGGTCTAGGAGGGTCGGTCGCCGTCTTGCTCATGACCCCGACAACGGGCGTCCTGGGGGCATCCGGAGCAATCTTTGGACTGTTGGGAGCCTTCTTCATCATCCAGCGTCGTCTCGGTGGCAGGAACATGCAGATCATCGTCGTGATCGGCCTTAACCTGGTGATCGGATTCATCATCCCCAACGTTGCGTGGCAAGCACACGTTGGCGGGCTGATCGTCGGTGGAATAGTCGCATTTCTCCTGCTGAGGACGCGGCAAAGAGCAAAGCGAAACGAACAATTACTGCTGCTTTCTGCCGTGTTGGTGGGACTCCTCATCCT
>JBDTCD010000006.1:0-7179 GCA_039923755.1 Terrimesophilobacter sp.
GGGATGTGTGGCGCGCCAACAGCAGTAGTGCTGGTCATCGGGATACCTCCGAATGGAATTCGACATCGTCCTGGGTGAGTTCGAGGTAGGCCTCTTCCAGTGACGCCGACAGCGGTGTGAGTTCGTGCAGCACGATGCCGGCATGCGCTGCGGTCTCGCCGATCTGGGCGGATGTCAGCCCCACAACCGTCAGCAGGTCGTGATCCGTAGTGGTGACGGCCACCTCGCTACCGGCGAGTTGCGTGGAAAGCACCGTGGCGAATTCGGTGGTCTGCGGTGTGCGCACCCGAACGGCAGTGCCCGTCGCGAGGGCGAGAATTTCACTCACCGGGGCGTCCGCGATGATGCGTCCGCGTCCGAGAACGATGAGGTGGTCTGCGGTCTGCGCCATCTCGCTCATGAGGTGGGAGGAGAGGAATACCGTGCGGCCCTGAGAGGCCAAATGTTTGGTCAGCTCTCGGACCCACATCACCCCTTCAGGGTCGAGGCCGTTGACCGGCTCGTCAAGGATGAGTGTTTGCGGGTCGCCGAGCAGCGCGGCGGCGATTCCGAGGCGCTGTCCCATGCCGAGGGAGAAACCTCCGACGCGCTTCTTCGCCACTGATTCCAGCCCGGTCATGGCGATCACCTCATGCACACGGGCCTTGCCGATTCCGTGCGTGGCGGCCATGGCGAGCAAGTGGTTGTAGGCGGTGCGACCGGTGTGGATAGCCTTCGCGTCCAGCAACGCGCCGACCTCGTGCATCGGGTCACGGTGCTCGGCGTATCGTTTGCCGTTCACCGTGACGGTGCCGGCAGTCGGACGGTCTAGTCCGATGACGGTGCGCATGGTCGTGGACTTACCTGCACCGTTTGGGCCGAGGAACCCGGTGACGAGCCCCGGGCGGATGGTGGCGGTGATGTTGTCGACTGCCGTCTTGGCGCCGTACCTCTTGGTCAGCCCCTGAATCTCGATCATGTAATCAATCCTAGGAACCTGCCGGACCAGCGTTGTACGTCGACGGGATGAACTTCTCCACACCGCAGTCGAGTACCGTGGCGACGTGACCGACTTCGCTCTCGATGATCTGCGGCGCTGGCCAGACGTCGAGGCCAACAACCTCTTTGCCGTCGACGCAGCAGATCGGCTGATGCTCGACGAGGCCGCTGTGTCGCTCGCTGAAGCCGGGCCGGGTGAGGTTGTCGTGATCGGCGACAACTATGGTGCGCTGAGCCTTGGCGCGGCCGCGCTGCACTCGGTGACCGGCATCCGGGTGCACCAAGACCCGCTCTCTGGCGAACTGGCGTTGGCACAAAACGCCAGGGATTCCGGGTTAACCCCCACTTTTCAGTCGATGCCGCTGGAGTCGGCGCTGCTTCGCGGTGCAAAGGTGGTGCTGCTGCGCCTTCCGCGCAGCCTCGATGCTCTCGATGAAGTCTCAGCGTTGATCGCCGCACACGCTGATCCAGATGTCACCATCTACGCCGGCGGAATGGTCAAGCATCTCGCGCTCGCCATGAACGAGGTGCTGGGTACATACTTCGCTTCGGTGAGACCAAGTTTGGCGCGGCACAAGGCTCGTGTACTGACGGTCGCTGGTCCCCTTTCTGGTGTGGTGGCGCGGAGCTGGCCCGAGCGGCAGCTTCACGATGACCTTGGCCTGTGGGTGTGCGCTCATGGCGGTGCTTTCGCCGGAACACGAGTGGATATCGGCACCCGCTTTCTGCTCGGTGTGCTGGGCGAAGCAAAGCGGGACGCGACATCCGCGATCGACCTGGGCTGCGGAACGGGTGTCATTGCGACCGCGCTCGCCATGGCGCGACCCGGCATCACCGTGCTCGCGACGGACCAGTCATCTGCGGCAGTCGCCTCAGCGAGTGCGACCGCTGAGGTGAACGGGGTAGCCGAGCGGGTGCGCGTGCTGCGCAATGACGGACTTGCGAGCCAGCCGGATGCCTCGGCTGAACTGATCCTGCTCAACCCGCCGTTTCATGTCGGCGCTTCCGTGCACACGGGGCTCGCCACACGGCTTTTTGAGGACGCCGCCAGAGTGCTCGCCCCAGGCGGCGAACTCTGGACGGTCTTCAACTCTCACCTCGGTTATCGGCCAGCCCTGACCCGAATCGTCGGCCCGACGCGCCAAGTCGCCCGCAACGCCAAGTTCACGATCACGGTGTCCACCCGCGGTTGAACTGCAGTGCGCTCGCTAAGAACTCAGATTTCGATACAGTCGGCGACGCAACTGTCGCCGTCGGGTGCAGCAATGATGTCCGGCCGGTGCAGGATGGCGCGCGAAGGAATCACTCTCAGGTTGTCGGCCCCGAACTGCGCAACGCCATCAACAATGAGCGAGTATCCGTCTGGCTCGCGCGGCGGCCACACGAGCGAGATTTTCGGCCGCTGACCAGTGTTTGCTTGCACGCGATCACTCGGTGAGGGGACTATCAGGCACTCACCTTCAACTGTCGGCTGCACCACGGAGGTGTGAATGCGGTCGCCGTCCGCAACGGTGATCAGATAGGCGAAACCGTAGTCCGCAATGGCTTTCTCGATCCCCCGCATGTTCACTGTTTTGCCCATGAGTCCAGACTAAGTCGCCAGACCTCAGTCGCAAGGCTGGTGCGCAGAACGTATTGAGTTAGGAGGAGGCGAGGAAGTTCTGGGCGAAGAACGCTGCTAACTCGCTGGTCGCGGTCAACGGCAGCACGTTCGCAACGTACTGGTCTGGGCGCACGAGAACCACGGCGCCCCCACGCGCGATCTCCCGCACGTCGAAGATGTCCTCGCCGGGAAGGGTCGCGTAGACCTTCTCCCAATCCGTCAGTTTAAACGGCCCCGTTTTCGGCATGAAGGTCGGTGGAACTCGGGCGATCTCGACTTCCTCGAACCGTTGCTGGTAGATCACCTTCACGTCGAAGACGCTGTCGATATCGGTTCCCCGGGGGGTGTAGCGCACCAGCGGCGACTCGGGCGAGCCGGATATCCAGGATGCCCATTCGCTCAGTGCGGATGCCTCCCCCGCTGCCGGTGCGTCCGCGAAAGCGTAAATTCGCCAGCGGCCGTCGGCCTTCGCATGGTGGCCGAGGTGAACCGTGTTGCCATCGGCGACCCGCACCACCTCGGCAGACTTGAAGCGTTTGCCGATCGGAAAGCCCACAGCCAATTCCTGGTGGTCTGGGGTGCCGACGATCATCGATGGCGTGTACTGCGTCATGAAGCCGGACGGGAAGTCCGAGGTTTTCAGGTAGTAGTCGGCCAGCTCGCCGGGGTCGGAGATCTCTTCCGGCTTGCGGGCCATCATGCTCGACCATTCGCGGTCGAAATCAATGAGCTGCTGCGCAACCGGCTGCCGCTCGGCCGAGTACGTTGCCAGCAGTGACTCCGGGCTGCGACCGGTGAGCACCAAGCCGAGTTTCCATCCCAGATTGAAGGCATCCTGCATCGACACGTTCATGCCCTGGCCGGCTTTGGCGCTGTGCGTGTGACAGGCGTCACCAGTGAGAAACACTCGTGGCGTGCGGTGCTCTTCGTCGACCGGCACATCGTCGAACTTGTCGGTGATCCGATGCCCCACTTCGTACACGCTGTGCCACGCGACGCTTTTCACGTCCAGCGTGTAGGGGTGCAGAATTTGGTTCGCCTTGGCGATGATGGCTTCCACCGGAGTATCCCGTACCCGATGCTTGTCATCCTCGGCCACCTCCCCGAGGTCGATGTACATGCGGCAGAGGTAGCCGCCCTCGCGCGGGATGTGCAGGATGTTGCCCGCCTCCGAGTTGATCGCGCACTTGATGCGCCAATCGGGAAAGTCAGTGTTGACGAGCACATCCATGACTCCCCAGGCGTGCATCGCGGCGCTACCGACGTGCTGCCGCCCGATCGCCTCCCGCACGAGGCTTCGCGCGCCGTCACAGCCCACCACGTACTTCGCGCGAACCGTGCGATCCTGTCCCGCATTTGGCCCAGTGCTGTTCCGCAAGGTCACACTGACCGGAAAGTCAGCTTCGGTGTCAGTGTCGACAGTCAATCCGGCGAATTCCATGCCAAAGTCGGGGGTGATCCTCGCGGGCCCCTGCACTGCGGCCTCGGCGAAGTAGTCCAGTACGCGCGCCTGATTCACGATCAGATGCGGGAACTCGCCGATGTGCTGCGCGTAGTCCTCGGTGCGGGAGGTGCGGATGATGTTCTGCGGGTTCTCCGGATCCGGGCTCCAAAAGTTCATGTGAGCGATGTTGTACGCCTCGGCGATGATGCGGGGAGCAAAACCGAAGGCCTGGAATGTCTCAACGCTGCGCGGCTGGATGCCGTCGGCCTGACCGAGGACGAGGCGGCCATCCCGGCGCTCGATGACGCGCGTGGTCACGTCTGGGAACTGCGACATCTGCGCTGCAAGGAGCATTCCGGCTGGACCGCTGCCCACGATGAGCACGTCAACCTCGTCCGGAATCTCACTCGGGCGATTGACCCCGGTTCCCGCTGCAGGGAGAACACGTGGTTCTCCTGACACATAACCGTGGTGGTGGAACTGCATGGATCCTCCTCAATTCCCAGTTAGGCGAGTGTGAGGGCGTGCAGCGCGCTCGCGAAAAACGCGAGGCCGTCCGTGCCGTTGCGCATCGCGACATCGGTATCCGGCCCGAAACCTTCTTCGGTCGCGTGCTCCGGATGCGGCATGAGCCCCACAACATTGCCGCGCTCATTCGAGATGCCGGCGATGTCATTGAGTGAGCCGTTGGGGTTCACGTCGAGGTATCGGAACACGACGCGTCCTTCACTTTCGAGGCGTTCGATGGTGTCGGCATCAGCAATGTAGCCGCCCTCACCATTCTTCAACGGGATGGTGATCTCCGCGCCGGGCTCGAACTGGTTCGTCCAGGCGGTCGAGGTGTTTTCGACTCGCAGCCGCTGGTCACGGCAGATGAACGACCCATGGTCGTTGCGGATGAGCCCGCCAGGCAGCAAGTGCGCCTCGACGAGCATCTGGAAACCGTTGCAGATCCCTAGCACGGGCATCCCGCTGTTCGCCGCGTCGATGACCTCACTCATGATGGGCGACAGGCTCGCGATGGCGCCGCAGCGAAGGTAATCGCCGTAGCTGAATCCACCCGGCAGTACGAGGGCGTCGACACCGTGAAGGTCGTGGTCGGCATGCCACAGCGCAACCGGCTCGGCGCCCGCGTGGCGAATGGCGCGCTGCGCATCTCGGTCATCGAGCGAGCCAGGAAAAATGATGACGCCGATGCGGGTCATTCGGCTGCGACCCTCACGCTCACGACATCTTCGATCACCGAGTTCGAGAGCAGCGATTCGGCAAGTTCACGGGCGGCGGTGAGTGCCGCATCATCCGCGTCCCCGTCGACGGTGAGCTCAAAGCGCTTGCCGATCCGCACGTGCGAGAATGGAGAGTCGCCCATACGAGCGAGTGCACCGGCAACCGCCTTGCCTGCAGGGTCAAGTAGTTCCGCCTTGGGCATGACGTCAACAATGATGATGGGCACGGCGGACCCCCTCGGGCGCAGAGCAAATGAATGCACCCAGTCTATCGGGGCCCGGTTTGACGAAAGAGCCTGCTACACGAAGATTCCGGAGCAATGAACACAACGTATCGACCGTGGCCGGCCCTGTGGGCTCTCGTTATCGGCTTCTTCATGATCCTGATCGACACCACGATCGTGTCGGTGGCAAACCCCACCATCATGGAGAGCCTGCGCACCGACATCAACTCGGTGATCTGGGTCACGAGCGCATACCTCCTCGCCTACGCTGTGCCGCTGCTCATCACGGGGCGGCTCGGCGACCGGTTCGGTCCCAAGAAGCTGTACATGATCGGCCTCGTCGTGTTCACGGCATCCTCTGTGTGGTGTGGATTCGCTGGCGACATCAACATGCTCATCATGGCGCGGATCGTCCAGGGATTCGGCGCGTCAATGATGTCCCCCCAGACGATGGCGATCATCACCCGAATCTTCCCGCCCGAGCGTCGCGGGACGGCAATGGGAATCTGGGGTTCCGTCGCAGGTGTCGGGGCGCTCGTCGGCCCGATTCTCGGTGGAGTTCTCGTCGACTCTCTCGGCTGGGAGTGGATCTTCTTCATCAACCTGCCGATCGGCATCGTCGCGTTCATCATGGCGTGGAAACTGGTGCCAAACCTCAAGATTCACGAGCACCGCTTCGACATCCTCGGAGTCATTCTGAGTGCGTTCGGAATGTTCCTGCTCGTGTTCGGTCTCCAGGAAGGGCAGAGCTACAACTGGGGCGTCATCGTTGGCCCCATCTCCGTGTGGCTGCTCATTGGCTCTGGCATCGTCGTTATCGGCCTGTTCGTGCTGTGGCAAGCGATCAACAAGAAGGGTGAACCGCTGCTGCCCCTCGCGTTATTCAGGGATCGCAACTTTTCGCTCGCCAATGCGGCCATCTCTACGGTCGGATTCGCTGTCACGAGCCTGTCGATCCCACTGGTGTTCTACTTCCAGCTCGTACTCGGTCTCACTCCCACGCAGTCGGCACTCATGCTCGTACCGATGGCGGTAATCAACATGGGCCTTGCCCAGCCGGTCGGCAGGCTCGTCGACCGCGTGAACCCGCGGTGGATTGCGCTTGCCGGCGCACTGCTCATGGCTATCGCCTTGATCTGGTACTCCGCAATTATGTCGCCGGATGTTTGGCTGGGTTGGCTCCTCTTCCCGAGCGCAGTGCTCGGTCTCGCCAACGCCTGCGTCTGGTCGCCCATCTCCACAACGGTGACGCGAAACCTGCCGCAGAGCCAGGCGGGTGCTGGTTCCGGCGTCTACAACGCGACTCGCCAGGTCGGCACGGTGCTCGGAAGTGCGTCGATCGCCGCACTCATCCAGATTCGCCTTGCCGCCGAAATGCCGAGCGGTGCTCCACGTGGCGGTGCCTTCAGCGGGGCGCTTCCAGTCGCTCTGCATGCGGGCTTCAGCACAGCGATGGCGCAGGCGCTGCTGCTCCCCGCAGCGGTGGCGCTACTCGGAGCGGTGATAGTGCTCTTCTTCGCCAAACCGAAGCAGACGGTCTCGTGGGCACAGCCCGGGAGCCAGGCTCCAGGTGACGAACCCGCCGAGGTTGCCGTGAGCTGAGTTCGGCCACGCTCAGTGCCCTTCAGCTGAGGTATTCCTCGAGAAGACCAGCTGGCACCGAGTCCATCGCGAAGTCAATCCACTGGCGGTATCCGTCCGCAC
>JBDTCD010000007.1:0-5759 GCA_039923755.1 Terrimesophilobacter sp.
GCGACGCCAGCGCCGACGGCCGTCTCGGCCGTCGGACCCGACGCTGGAGCTATAAGCGAGGCCCATTTCTGGGCCTCGCTGCGACGCCAGCGCCGACGGCCGTCTCGGCCGTCGGACCCGACCCCGGACGCCTTAGCCGAGCGCCTGGATGATGTCCTCGTAGATGTCATCGACGTGCTCCAAGCCGATCGAGAGGCGAACAATGCCGCCGCCGGGCTTGGCTTCTGCCGCAACCGGGCGGTGGGTGAGGGATGCCGGATGCTGGGCGAGGGAGTCAACCCCGCCGAGCGAGACCGCGTGGCTGACAAGCTTCAGCGACTCGATGAACTTCGTGGCGGCGTGGTAGCCACCTGCGAGATCGAGAGAGAGCATTGAGCCTGGCCCCTCGAACTGCGTGCCCAGAAGGCCTTCGGGGTCGCAGCCCGGTAGGGACGGGAACAGCACCCTGGCGAGAGCCTTGTGGCCGTTCAGCCGTTCCGCGAGGTCCTGCGCTGTCGCCTGCTGAGCACGCACACGCAAGGGCATCGTGCGGAGTCCACGGTGCAGCAGGTACGCGCCGAACGGATGCAGCAATCCTCCAGTGAGCGCCCGCACGTGACGTAGCCGCGTCGCCCACTCATCGTTCGTTGCGACGACACCGCCCATGGCATCCCCGTGGCCGCCGATGTATTTTGTCGCGCTGTGCAGCACGAGCGTTGCGCCGTGCTCAATCGGTCTCTGCAAAACGGGGGTAGCGAACGTGTTGTCGACGAGCACTGGCACGTCGCCGGCTGCGGCGACCGCGCGCGCGATGTTCACGAGTTCGAGCGTCGGATTCGCGGGAGACTCGATCACTACGAGGCCGGTATCCGGTCGTATCGCTGCGGCGATCTCGTCCACACTGTGCGCCCACGTCACCGTCGTACCGACGAGACCGTTGTCGAGCACGTGGTCGGTGCCGCCATAGAGGGGGCGAAGGCCTACGACGTGAGACTTTCCGCCGGTGACACACGCGAGCAGAACGGCTGCGAGAGCCGCCATTCCGGTGGAGAACGCGACGGACGACTCAGCACCCTCGAGGTCGGCGAGCGACTCCTCAAAGCGGGCGACACCCGGCTGCCACAACCTCTGGTACACGGCGGACTGCCCGGGCAGGAGAGTGCCACCGGTCGCGAGGTGTTCGTAGGAGTCGCCACCCAGTTCGACGCTCGGAAGTGGGTTCGTTGTGGAGAGGTCAATAGTCGGAACGTGCGAGCCGGATTCCTCAAGGCCCTTCATTCCTCCATGAACGGCGCGGGTTTCCAGATGGGGCTTTGATGGCTGCATACCTCGACAGAAACAGAATCCGCGATCAACTGCAAGTCGACTGCAAGAACACGCGACATTAATCGCGTTCTCATGGCATTCCTGCAAAGATAGGCGGCTATGGACGACATCGATCGCAGAATCCTTCGTGCACTCTCGGCGAACGCCCGGATGCCCGGCACCGCGCTCGCGAGCGCGTTGGGCATCGCAGAGTCGACGGTGTCACTGCGCATTCGACGCCTGCAGGCGGACGGATTCATTCGGGGTTATCGCGCCGAACTGGATCTCGCGGCGCTCGGGATGACCGTGCAGGCCCTCATTTCCATCCGGCTCGTGTCGATTATCCGGGAGGACGTGGAGAGTTTTCGCCAGGAGGCGCCCAACTGGCCCGGCGTACTCGGGCTGTTCCACATGGCGGGGGTCGATGACTTTCTCCTCCACGTCGCGGCGCGCAACTCCTCCGAATTGCGCGATTTCGTGCTCGAACACCTGGCCGGACATCCAGCAGTCGCCCACACCGAGACGAACCTGATCTTCGACCACGCGGCGGGGCGCGGCATCGAGCAGCTCCTCGCCTGATCCCTAACCCGTTTCAAGGAGTTTCTGCACGGCACCGGCAAAGTCGCGGTGATGGCGGAGGGTAGTGAGCAGAAACTCCTTGAAACGGGTTAAGCGAAGCTCAGACGCGGTCGCGCCAGTCTTCCTCGTCGATGATGGAGATCGGCATGGTGAATGCTCCCGATGGCGGGTCGATGACGGTCGCCTCGTCACGTCGGTGCCGGAGAACGGTGTCGATGTAGGAACTCACTGCTTCGGCGAGCGGAACATCGCGGTTCTCATTCTGGGAGAGGAACCAGCGGTGTTCGAGCATCTGGTGAAACACCTCGGCCGGCTCGAGCTTGCCCTTCAGTTCCCGTGGGATGGCCCTGACCACCGGTTCGAAGACAGTGGCAAGCCATTCGTGGGCTACGAGTTCCTCATCTTTATCGTCGTCGATGTGCGTCGTGCGGTACGCATCGAGATCATTGAGTAGGCGTCGTGCCTGGTTTTCCTCCGCGTCGAGACCGGTGAGCCTCAGCAGCCTGCGCTGGTGGTGACCAGCGTCCACGACTTTCGGTTGAATGCGCACCTTGCTCCCACCGTCATCTGTTTTGATGGCGAGTTCTTCGATGTCGAAACCGAGATTGTTGAGTCGTTCGACGCGTTTGGCGATGCGCCAGCGTTCGTTCGCTGCGAAGGATTCGGACCCGGTGAGTTCCGTCCACAGCGTCCGGTACGCAGCAATGATGCCGTTGCTCACGCCGATCGGATCGGTGGCTTCGTCTAGCCGTCCGCCCGCAGCGAGATCCAACAGTTCGCCCGCGATGTTGATCCGCGCTATCTCCAGGTCGTGTTCCCGTTGACCGTCCGAGAGCGTTTCGTAAACGTTTCCGGTTTCGGCGTCGACGAGATAGGCCGCGAATGCTCCCGCATCCCGCCGAAACAGGGTGTTGGAGAGGGAGACGTCGCCCCAGAAGAAACCGACGATGTGGAGGCGGACCAGGAGGACGGCCAGCGCGTCGACGAGGCGCGTTGCGGTGTCCGGTCGGAGGCTCTGGGAGTACAGCGCGCGGTAGGGCAGCGAGAACTTCAAGTGCCGGGTGACCAGCACAGAGTCGAGCTCGAGGCCGTCAGCATCCGTGCGGTTGGTGATGACGGCAACGGGCTCGACGCAGGGAACGTCCATCCGCTGAAGGGTGCGCAGCAATTCATATTCGCGGCGCGCCAGATCGGCAGATGTTTCCTTGATCGCTACGACGTAGCCACCCAGATGTGCAAATCTCACGAGATGCCGTGAGATCCCTTTCGGCAGGGTTGCGATCGAACTCTCGGGCCAGGTGTCAAGCGGCAGATTCCACGGCAGGTCGAGTAGTGCTGGATCGACGATTGCCGAGGTGATGTTGAGGGAACCGCTCCCTGTCACTTGGTCGTCTCGACGGCCTTCTTGCTCAGCCGGTCGCCAGTAACGGCGTCGAACACGTGGATGTGGTCGGGCTGGGGAGTGATGACGACTTTGTCGCCGGCACTCGGGTGCACGCGACCGTCGACGCGCACGACGATGTCGACGCGGTTACCGTCCACTTCAGTGTGCCCATAGAGGTAGCCGTCTGCGCCGAGCTCCTCGACGATGTCAACGTTGACCGGGAGGCCTTCGCCGCTCGCGGAGATGACGACATCCTCGGGGCGAACGCCGATCGTGACCTTCTTGCCTGATGCGCCGGCGAGAGTATCGTGGTCGACCTTGGCGATGGCGGTTCCGAACATGAGCCCACCCTCGACCATGTCCACATCGAATAGGTTCATGGCCGGGGAGCCGATAAATCCGGCAACGAAGACGTTCTTGGGCTTCGCGTATAGGTCGCGAGGGGTGCCCACTTGCTGCAGCACGCCGTCCTTCAGCACGGCGATCCGATCCCCCATGGTGAGCGCCTCGGTCTGGTCATGGGTGACGTATACCGTGGTCACGCCGAGTCGACGGGTGAGGGACGCAATCTGCGTACGAGTTTGCACCCGCAACTTCGCGTCAAGGTTCGAGAGAGGCTCGTCCATGAGGAACACCTGGGGGCTTCGCACGATTGCGCGGCCCATGGCAACGCGCTGGCGTTGTCCACCGGAGAGAGCTTTTGGCTTGCGCCCTAGGTAATCCTGGAGGTCGAGAAGTTTCGCAGCCTCGAGAACGCGAGTCGCGCGCTCTTCCTTGTTGACGCCGGCGATCTTGAGCGCAAAGCCCATGTTCTCGGCAACGGTCATGTGCGGGTAGAGAGCGTAGTTCTGGAACACCATCGCAATGTCGCGATCCTTCGGGGGGACGTCAGTGACGTCGCGGTCTCCGATGAGGATACTGCCCTCATTGACTTCTTCCAGACCGGCGAGCATGCGCAGGGATGTGGACTTACCGCATCCGGAGGGCCCGACGAGTACAAGAAACTCGCCGTCCGCGACGCTGAGGTCGAGCTTGTCGACAGCCGGGCGCACCTGGCCCGGATAGATTCGGCTTGCCTTGTCAAAGGTGACTGATGCCATGGTTGTACTACTCCTTCACCGGCAGGTACGTGCCGGACGATCCTTAGTGAATGGATTTCACGGCCCCGAGTTGATGACCGCGCACCGCCATTATGCCACCCGTACTGGGCTCACGCGAACCTCGTTTCTCGTGATCTGATTAAGCTGTACAGGGATCGTGCTGAGACTTCCCAGACTGTAGGGCTTAGCATGTCTCCGGATGGCCGAGCGGCCACCACGACTGTTCCCGGCTAAGTAGAGGTTTGATGTGAGTATCGAGACAGGCGATTCGCGACCGAGCAAGAACCAACGTCGTGACATTGCTCGCGAAAAGGCGCGTCAACTTCGCGAGGAACAGAAGAAGAAGGACCGCAGGAATAAGTTCATCCTGCAGGGCAGCCTCATTGTCGTCATTCTCGCCATCGTCGCAGCGGTCATTGTCGTCATCACGAGCACCATTCGGCCTCCTGCCGCTGGCCCACTCAACATGCTGAGCGACGGGATTAAGATCGGCGAGGGATTCCACGCCGTGGCGACCCCGGCGCTCCAGCCGAATGAGCAGCCGGTACCGTCCGCATCCAACAGCCCATCGTCGGTGCTCGACATTCGCGTCTACGTCGACTACCTCTGCCCGATCTGCGGGAACTTCGAAAAGGCCAATGCCGACCAGATCAAGAAGCTGGTGTCCGATGGTGCGGCGACCCTGGAGATCCACCCCGTCGCCATTCTGGATCGCGGGTCGATGGGTACGAAGTACTCGACCAGAGCGGCGAACGCGGCGGCGTGCGTTGCGAATTTCTCACCGGACAACTTCTTTGACTTCAGTGCGCTGATGTTCAAGAACCAGCCGAAGGAGAACTCGACCGGTCTTGACGACGGCACCATCATTGCTCTCGCAAAAGAGGCAGGCGTTTCCAAGTTCACGAACATCTCCAGCTGCATCAAGGACCAGACGTTCAAGAACTGGGTTGCTTCAGCGACGGACCGCTTCAACACCAATCCGTTCCCGAACGCCGCCACGCAGCCTCCGCAGCACGGCACGCCGACCATCTACGTGAACGGGCAGCTCTACCAATACACGTTCAACAGCACGACTGGGGAGTTCGACCCGGCAGAATTTGCCGCGTTCCTGACGAAGGTACTTGGGGCCAACTTCTCCGACAACTCGACTCCGTCACCATCGCCAAGCCCATCGCCCACGAACTAGCGGACTGCGAGACGGCGCCTTTGAGAAGTGCCGAATCGTCGGTTCTATCCTGATGGGGCTCAAAAAAAAGAGCCAAATCATTGGCTCTTTTTGTTGAGCCCCCTGTCGGATTCGAACCGACGACCCCCGCTTTACAAGAACGAAACGGGGCCTTCTGATGCTTAGGAGGAGGGCCCAACTTCCGCGTAATTACGCGGATTATGGCTCATTGTGATCAGGTGAGCCT
>JBDTCD010000008.1:0-4919 GCA_039923755.1 Terrimesophilobacter sp.
CATCCTCACCCGGATGTTCCTGAAATGCGGATTGTTGAGGAGTCCCGTGAGCTCGCCCGAGAACTGGGAGTGCTGGACTCCTCCGTATTCTTCAATAATTCATGGGTGGATTACGACGACCGTCAGAACTACTTGATGGAAGCCGACGCGGGAGTCAGCACCCACCATTCCCACATAGAAACCACGTTCTCTTTCCGAACACGGATTCTCGACTACCTCTGGGCGGAACTGCCCATGGTGGTTACCGACGGCGACCACTTCGCAGAACTCGTTGCCGGGGAGAAGCTGGGAATCGTTGTCCCAGCGGGGGACGTCGAGAAGCTGGCGGAAGCCCTCGATCGGATTCTCTTCGACACTGCCTTCATCGCTGAGGCGAAGGCCAATATTCACCGCGTGCGCCAGCGGTACTACTGGGACGTTGCGCTGGCGCCCCTGGTGGATTTTGTGGCGGACGCCCAGCATTCGAAAGATCAGCGAGGAACTTCTGCTGGCGCGCGAGCCACCACGGTGAACACGCGCCGCCGGAAGCGCCACACCGGGTGGCGGCACGATGCTGGCCGCGCACTGTTCTATCTGAAGAATGGTGGTGCCGGCGTGGTCATCGACAAAGTGCGAAGACGACTGCGGCGTAGTTGAATGTACGCCCATCGAGGGGGAGTGCTGTGCGCGCGGACAGTACGGTGAGAGTTCACAACGAGGAAAGGCGCAGCCGTTGCGGAAATTGAAAGTAATTCACCTCGCTCCGGTGCTTGCAATCATCGCCCTTTTCGCCTGGGCTTTTGCTTCGCCGATGGGTGCCGCCCCGGATGACGATTTCCACCTTGTCAGCACCTGGTGTGCTGTGGTCGACGGAACAACGTGTTCGCCGGGGGTTTCGGCAAACTCCAGGTTGGTACCGGAGGCCATTCTGAACTCGGCGTGTTATGAGGGTGTGCCGACGGAGAGTGCAGCCTGTCAACGGAATTTCAGTTCCAGTAGTACGCCAGACGTGCTCACGAAGCGGGGAAACTTTGTCGGCGCATACCCACCTGTGTACTACACGGTGATGCACCTTTTCGTTGGCGACGATATTCTCACCTCGGTCGTTATTATGCGCCTGGTTAACGTGCTGCTCTTTGTGGGTCTGACCACAGCGCTGTTTTGGTTGTTACCTATTCCTCGACGTCAAACACTTCTGTTGGCATGGATGATCACCACGATCCCCATGGGGATGTTCCTCATCGCGTCTAATAATCCGAGCGGTTGGGCGGTGGTCGGTGTCGGAACTTCCTGGTTGGCTCTTCTGGGGTATATGGAGTCTCGCGGCCGGCGCAAATGGGGCCTGGGAGTGATAGCGCTGGCAGCCACGATCATGGCTGCTGGATCTCGAAGTGACGCAGCGATATACGCAGTGTTGGGGATTGGCGCCGTATTCGTGCTTACATTCCCGCGGGCCAGGGCGAAATGGCGGAGCTATGCGCTCGATGCGATCCTGCCCATTGCGTTAGTGGGCATTTGTATCGCGTTCGTTGCCGTTTCAGGTCAAACGCAATCTGGGATTAATGGCTTTGGGTCTCAACCAGCCACGGGACCTGGCGCGCCTAGTCCCGTAGTGACGCCGCAGAGCTTGACGGGATTTGGACGATTTGCTTACAACCTTTTGAATATTCCATTTCTCTGGGCAGGAAACTTCGGCCAATCTGGCTTAGGTTGGATGGACACTTCACTTCCGAGTATTGTCACTTTCGGCACAATCTCCTGCCTTGTAGCGGTGGGATTCGTTGGGCTTTCGCGACTGTGGGGTCGCAAATTGTTCGTTGTTTTGGGAGCCGGGTTCGCCCTCTGCGCTGTGCCCTTGTTTGTCTTAACCCGGGGTGGGCAAATCGTGGGTGAGGTAGTCCAACCCCGATACGTACTTCCCCTGATTGTGCTTCTCGCAGGTCTCATTCTTCTCACGCAGGGAAGCGGGCGGCTTACTCTCACGCGTGCACAGTCGGTACTTATCATCGCAACACTTTCCGTGGCAAATATGGTCGCAATGCATATGAATATCCGCCGCTATGTGACGGGGGTTGACGGTGGGGGAGTAAATCTCGACGCAGGAGTCGAATGGTGGTGGAATATCGCTATCTCGCCTATGGGGGTATGGATTATCGGTTCACTCGCCTTCGCCGGCGCAATTTCGATCATGGTCTACGAGGTCGCCTGGCCGAAGCGGAATACCATTCCGAATCCGAATCCGATTCCGAAGCTGACGATTCGTGAAGGTTAGGCCATCGTGATTTCGGCAGCGGCGTGGCTCGTGAGCCGAACTGCCGCAGTATTCCCCGATCGGTTCGTCAGAACTTTTCTGCCCAAACGGTTCCGCTATCGCGATGAGGATGTTCCTCCTCCGCCGTCCAGCCCGGGCAACGAGGTGCGGCTCTACGTCGGCCCCGTGAACTGGGCTGGTCAAGGCTGGCAGTGGGCGCGCGCCGCTGAACGCAATCTTTCGGACGTGGGCGCGGTCTCTATGGCCTATCACCTGGGAAACGAGTTCGGTCACGCGGTGGATCAGTCCGTGCCGGTGGGCGCATACGTCGCATCCCGCGGTTGGCAGCGTGCGCAGCGTGAGGCAGTGCTCTCCGGATTCAGTCACGTTCTCGTTGAAGCCGAGCGCCACCCGTTTGGTCGGGTCTTCGATCAAACGGTGGCGTTCCAGATACGTGATGTGCTCTCCCACGGCCTGTCTGTGGCGATGGTGTGCCATGGCACCGACATCCGCCTTCCCAGTCGAAACGCAGCGGGCAATGAATACTCGCCGTTTCGAGCTGGGCTGCTCCCATCGACTCCTGCGTTAGAAAAAGCTGCCATTCGCAATCGTGCTCTCCTCGACGAACTTGGTCTTCCTGTCTTCGTCTCCACCCCAGATCTGCTTCTCGATGTTCCGTACGCGCGATGGCTCCCGGTTGTTGTGGATGTCAAACGTTGGGCGATGGACTCTGTTCCCCTGGAACGGACCATTCCCGTGGTGGTTCATGCGCCCAGCAACTCAATCTCGAAAGGTTCCGATCTGATTGATCCCATCATGACGGCACTCGATGAGGAAGGCATCGTCAGCTACCGGAGACTGGGGAACATTCCGGCCGACCAGATGTCTGATGCGTACCGCGCTGCGGACATTGTGCTTGATCAATTTAGGCTTGGTGACTACGGCGTGGCGGCAGTTGAAGGCATGTCAGCCGGCCGGGTGGTCATCTCGAACGTGAGTGCGACTTCCCGGGCCCATGTGCGTGAATCCTCCGGCCGTGAACTGCCGATCGTTCAGGCCACAGCGCGCGAACTGGATGCCATCGTTCGAGATGTGGTTTCGCGGCGGGAGCACTTTCAGACTCAGGCCGTAGCCGGACCTTCTTTCGCCGCGACCGTGCACGATGGGCGTCAGTCAGCGCGTGTTCTCGCGGAGTTCCTGGGCCGCTGAACGGGTAACGTCCCTGGCATCCTTCCACCGCCGCATCCGCTTTTCGATGGGGCGTTCAATGAGGTAATGCAGGATTGCGGCCCCACCGATGGAGAGTGAAAGACCGAGTAACCAGACCGGCACCGTGGCGACGCCGAAACCATGGACACCGATGATCGAGAGGAGAAAGTAAATGATCGTGGCGTGAAGTAGGTAAAACGCGTACGACATATCACCGAGGGCCACCAGCAGACGCGAACGCAGGAGAGAGGGTTCGCCACGGAGGTCACGCGCCGCGATCGCGGCAATCGTGGCGGCGAATATGACAATGATGATTTCGTTGGAGAACGGAAGGATCGCGCTCAGCGGCGGGATTCGATCACTTAATCGCTCGCCGAAGCCGATGACCCCAAGCAACAAGCCACCGATGAGATAGCACCACAGTGGTTTAAGCGTGACCCGCCAACCGCTTGCGATTGCCCGAGCGAGTGCCATCCCGATCACGAACTCTGTGAGACGCACGATCGGCCACGGTACTTCGCCAAAAACGGAGCCAGGAAAGTTCAGCACGCACACGCGGTACGCCACCGCCACAGCGACCGTCGAGACAGCGAGGATGAGTGCTCCGCGCTTCGCGAGTCGACCGAGAACGCGGTTGATCGCTGGGTGTAGTGCGTAGAAGAATGCCTCGCAGGTGAGTGTCCAGGCCGCCGGGTTTCCCGAAAACAGAATCGTCGGGTCACGCCACCAGCCCTGGATGAGAATCACGGAGAGCAACAGGATGCCAAGACTGAAGGGTTTTACCCAGGCGTCTGTGGGGTGAGCGGCAAAACTGTAAAAAACTGGCACGGCCACGATGAGGGCGACCATGTGTGCGGGCCAGATCCGGGCAAACCGACGCCACCAGAATGTCGGGGTGGTCACCTCCGGCCTCGATGACCAGGTCAAAACGAAGCCAGAGAGGATGAAGAAGAACGTGACGCCCGCATTCCCAATGGCCAACAGGTCGTCGAAGGGGAGAGGCGCGAGGTTGCGCATGTGAAACGCAAAGACCCCAAAGGCGGCCCACCAGCGCAGTCCGGTGAGCGAATCAAGTCTGACCCTTCGCACGGCCGCAAGCGTACCAGCCCACAAAAGCTCGATAGATTGTCAGAGTGCGAATCTTGAGCGTTGTCGGCGCGAGACCTCAATTCGTGAAGCTAGCGCCCATCTCGAAGGCGCTGAATAGTCTGGCCGAGCACATTGTGGTCCACACCGGGCAGCATTACGACGACCTGCTTTCCGACGTGTTTTTTCGCGACCTCGGCATCCCCGAGCCAGACGTCAATCTCGCGGTCGGTTCTGGGTCCCATGGTGCGCAGACCGGCGCCATGCTCGTGGGGCTCGAGCCAGTGTTCGAGCGTTACCAGCCAGACTGGGTTCTCGTCTACGGCGACACCAACTCGACGCTGGCGGCCGCCCTGACCGCAGTCAAACTGCATCTACCACTTGCTCACCTTGA
>JBDTCD010000009.1:0-8633 GCA_039923755.1 Terrimesophilobacter sp.
GAGTCTGGCGAATGCCACAGTCGGACTTAACCCGGCGAATGGGGGTGGAACAATACCTCCCGGTGATCCCGGCAGTGATGATCCAGCAGCCGGCCCGGCTGCTGGCGGCGTTGGACAGTTGGCTTTCACGGGGTTCGCGTGGACTGCTCTCGCAATTCTGATTGCACTCGCCTTGACGGTGCTCGGCGGAAGCTTAGTCATGCGCAAGCGCCGCGCGGGAGCCGTGGGTGTCGGAGCAGCGAATGAGGAGCTACTGGGCTGAGTGTCGGTAGTGTCGGCGGTCTGGTGCGTGGTTTGACCGTGCTCCGGATTATCCGGTAGTATTGATCTTCGGTGTCTGCCGGGCTAAGCCCGCTTTCTACACCAATGACTTCAATCAAGACAGTCTTTCAACAGTGAGGGTTCCACGTGGTTTACGCAGTTGTGCGCGCCGGCGGTCGGCAGGAAAAGGTCGAGGTCGGCTCGATCGTCGTTCTCGACCGTATCAAGGCGGACAAGGACGGCAACATCGAGCTCGCTCCTGTCCTTTTCGTTGACGGTGACACGATCACCCACGACGCGAAGGCCCTTGCGAAGATCACGGTGACGGCTGAGGTCGTCGCCGATCTTCGCGGACCGAAGATCAACATCCAGAACTACAAGAACAAGACCGGGTACAAGCGTCGCATGGGGCACCGCTCCGAGCTGACCCGCGTCAAGATCACCAGCATCAAGTAAGGGGCTGCACTCATGGCACACAAAAAGGGAGCTAGCTCCACCCGCAACGGTCGCGACTCCAACGCGCAGCGGCTCGGCGTCAAGCGTTTCGGCGGTCAGGTCGTCGGCGCGGGCGAGATCCTCGTCCGCCAGCGCGGTACCCACTTCCACCCCGGCGTCAACGTCGGACGCGGCGGCGACGACACACTGTTCGCGCTCGAAGCCGGTGCTGTCGAGTTCGGCGCAAAGGGCGGCCGCAAAGTCGTCAACATTGTTGCTGCTGCAAAATAGCGGCAACCAACTTCATAGCAACCAATTTCTCCGCGGGCGAGCTTTGGCTCGCCTTGCGGTGTTTAAGGGCAGGAGGATCTGATGGCATCGTTCGTCGATGAAGTCACTCTCCATCTGCGCGCCGGAAACGGGGGAGACGGTTGTGTCTCCGTCCGTCGGGAAAAATTCAAACCGCTGGCTGGCCCGGATGGCGGAAACGGCGGTGATGCCGGAGACATCGTGTTGGTGAGCGACCCCCAGGTGACGACGCTGCTCGGATATCACCGTGCACCCCACCGCAAGTCCGACAATGGCGGCCCGGGGATGGGCGACAACCGAAGCGGGTTCAGCACGCCGGAGCTCGAACTGGCCGTTCCGGTCGGCACCGTCGTGAAAGACGAGCAAGGTGTCGAGTTGGCAGACCTCTCCGAGCCGGGAATGCGCTTCGTCGCGGCACCAGGTGGCCAGGGCGGCTTGGGGAATGCCGCGCTGTCGAGCACCAAACGGAAGGCGCCGGGCTTCGCGCTCCTGGGCACGCCCGGTTGGGAAGGCGACGTCGTCCTTGAGCTCAAAGTCGTTGCCGACGTTGCCCTGGTGGGTTACCCCTCCGCCGGGAAATCGAGCCTCGTCGCGGCAATGTCAGCGGCAAAGCCGAAGATCGCCGACTATCCTTTCACGACACTGCATCCGAATCTCGGCGTCGTGCAGGCGGGCGACGTCAGGTACACGATCGCAGACGTTCCCGGCCTCATCGAGGGTGCCAGTGAAGGAAAAGGTCTCGGTCTTGAATTCTTGCGTCACGTCGAGCGGTGCTCAGCACTCGTGCACGTCCTGGACTGTGCGACGCTGGAGTCGGGCCGAGATCCGATCAGTGACCTGGATGTCATTCTCAAGGAACTTGCCGCTTATCCGGTCCCCGAGGGACAGGTCCCGCTGCTCGAGCGGCCACAGTGCATCGCGTTGAACAAGATCGATGTCCCAGAAGGTCGCGAGTTGGCGGAACTGGTTCGCCCTGACCTTGAAAGCCGCGGCTACCGTGTCTACGAAATCTCCACCGTGAGCAGAGAAGGACTCCCGCGACTTTCCTTCGCGCTCGCGGAGCTTGTTACCCAGGCCCGAGCGGCGATCGAGCCAGTGCGTCCACGTATTGTTTTGAGGCCCAAGGCTGTGGATGACGGCGGATTCCACATCCGCGTTGAGGGCGGTTCCGGCGGGAACATTTACCGTGTTATCGGTGCCAAGCCAGAACGATGGGTCGCGCAGACGAATTTCACGAATGACGAGGCGGTGGGCTTTCTTGCCGACCGGCTCGCCAAGCTCGGCGTCGAGGACCAGTTGTTCAAAGCAGGGGCCGTCGCCGGGTCTACAGTGGTCATTGGCGCTGGCCACGGTGTCGTCTTCGACTGGGAGCCGACACTCACGTCGACAGCCGAGCTGATGACAAGTCCGCGCGGCGCGGACGCCCGCCTGGACGCATCGGAGCGTCCGACCCGAAGCAAACGGCGCGACGATTACTTCGCGCGCATGGACGCCAAGGCTGCGGCGCGCGCGGAGCTCATCCGTGAGCGCGAGGCCGGGGTGTGGACCGATGACGAGGGTTTCGCCATCGACCGAGGCAAGGACGGCGCAGACGAGAATGACTGAACCCATCACGACTCACGCCGAAATTCCCTCGGCGCGCCGCGTCGTCGTGAAGGTAGGGTCATCGTCCGTAAGTGGCGCGAATGCTGCGCAGATTCCGGTGCTGGTGGATGCGCTTGCTGTCGCGTACGAGCGCGGCACCGAAGTCATCCTGGTGTCGTCGGGTGCGATCGCCACCGGACTGCCGTACCTGAAGCTCGACGGACGTCCGAGCGACCTCGCTACCCAACAGGCTGCAGCGGCTGTCGGTCAGAACGTCCTGATCTTCCGCTATCAGGAGAGCCTCGACCGCCATCGGATCGTGGCCGGTCAGGTTCTTCTCACTGCGGGTGATCTTGAAAATCCCGCCCACCGCATCAATGCTCAGCGGGCCATGGAGCGTCTGCTCTCACTGCGCATCCTGCCCATAGTTAACGAGAACGATACCGTCGCCACCCACGAGATCCGTTTCGGCGACAACGACCGGCTTGCCGCGCTCGTCGCCGAACTGGTCCATGCCGACCTTTTGCTCCTCCTGTCAGACGTCGATGCGCTGTACACGAAACCCCCGCAGGATGCCGGGGCTGAGCGAATTGGGTTTGTCGCCGTCGATGACCAACTGGATGGAGTCGAGTTCGGCGGTATCGGTTTTACCGGCGTGGGTACCGGTGGGGCGCGCACCAAAGTCTCTGCAGCGCGGCTCGCGTCCGCTGCGGGCACGCCGGTGCTGTTGACATCGACGGAACACGTCGCAGAGGCTCTTGCTGGACAGGCGTTGGGCACCTGGTTCGCCGCGGAAACCGCCCGAAGCCCCTCTGAGACACGGTAGATTATGAGGGGTGCTGACCGACACAGGGTCGCATCAGCCGAACGGAGACGAAATGCTATTGCTTGCTGTTGCTGCCGCTGAAGAGCATGCCGCGCCTCTCTCTATGCCGAACTGGGCATTTGCACTCACCGCCTTCCTCATCTTCCTCATCGTCGGACTCGTCGCATGGAGTTTCCGCGATGTGGCGAACCGTCACTCTCACCGAGTCCCGTCCAGCGACGCGCACCACGGTGCAGAAGAACACGCAGGGCACTAGGCGTCATCACCATGGCCGCCCCGGCGCAGACGCGTGCCCGCATTGGCGTGATGGGTGGAACTTTCGACCCGATCCATAATGGCCACCTTGTCGCCGCCAGTGAGGTCCGGCAACATTTCGACCTCGACGAGGTTGTGTTTGTCCCAACCGGCCAGCCCTATCAGAAGCGTGACGTCTCCAAGCCTGAACACCGCTATCTCATGACCGTGATCGCGACAGCGTCCAATCCGGATTTCACGGTCAGTCGGATCGAACTGGACCGGGATGGGCCCACCTACACGATCGATACGCTTCGGGAGTTGCGAAGCACGCGACCGGATGCCGATCTGTTCTTCATCTCTGGTGCGGATGCTGTGGCGCAGATCCTGGATTGGAAGGACGCCCAGGAGCTTTTCGAACTGGCCCACTTCGTAGCTGTGAGCAGGCCGGGACATCCGCTGACCATTTCCGGATTGCCAGAGGAGCACGTAAGCTTGCTAGAAGTGCCTGCGTTGGCGATCTCATCCACTGATTGTCGCAG
This sequence comes from Terrimesophilobacter sp., assembly GCA_039923755.1. Lineage (GTDB taxonomy): Bacteria > Actinomycetota > Actinomycetes > Actinomycetales > Microbacteriaceae > Terrimesophilobacter. The sequence goes on from JBDTCD010000009.1 coordinate 4,192, forward strand.
TAGGGTCAGCCGGGGTTCCCCGGTGTGGTATCTGGTTCCCGATGGGGTCGTTCAATACATCTCCAAGTACCATCTGTATCGGAGTTTGACGTGACAACCTGGCAAGATGATCAGCCGATGAGCCGGCGAGCGCTCCGCGAGAGCGAGCGCGCTCACGCCCAGGCGACGATGTCGGATACGGGTGAGGTTGAACCCCAGAAAACAGACTTTGACCAGCAGATTTGGTCTCAGGGTTCAATTTCTGAACCAGTGGATTATTCCGCTCAGGTTCGGGTTGGCGATCGCCAAGCCGACGATGCTTTGCTCCGCCCCCGTCAGTCGGGTACGTCTCGCACATCCTCTGAATCTTCAGGCTACCGGCTCCGCGATTTCAGTCCGGACAGCCGTGGCGCATCGTTTTCTTCCACCCCGTCAGCGCCATGGACACCGCCGTCCGCCGGTAGTGAAGATCTCAGTTACCACACATCCGTCGGAGCCGATCGACCCGTCACCGCGGCGTATTCTGCGCCCACGTCCACACCCCCAATCGTGGTTACACCGGAGGAGCTTCGGGCGCACGATCTGGAGTCGTCGCCTGACACGGACGACCGCCAGATCGAACAGACTTTGACGAGGCGTCAGCTTCGAGAAATGCGCGAAGCTGCCGAGTCGCGAATGGTCGAGGTGTCTCCGATCGTGGAGCCCGGTTCGCTGTTCACTCCATTTGTGAAGGCGACCAGAGAGTCGACTGTTGAATCGACCGTAGACAGGACTGTAGACAGGACAGTCGACTCGACCAGGGAATCTGTGCGGGAATCCGCCCAGAGTGCGGAAATTGCGGCCGCCATGGCCGAGTTCGACAACCTGTACTCGGAACCGCACGAGATCCCCGCTCTCATTGAGCCGCCTCGGGAGTCGCTGCGTTTCGAGGAACCGCGTCGTTTTGAGCCGGTGGCGGCTCCGCTGGCAGAACCCGAACTCACCGCGGTCGTGCCGAAGCCCATCGTCAAGGACCAACCAGGGGCTGCAGTCGAGCTCACGCCCGTGTTCGAGCCGATGGTCGAGGACGACCCTGAGCTTGCGTTCGAGCCGATGGAGGAGGTCGAGCCAGAGTTCGCGTTCCACGCGGATGTTCAGCACGAGTCCGATTATGAATTCGAGCCGCGGGATGAAGACGAGCCGAAGTTCGAATTCGAGCCATTAGATGAGCACGAACAGGTGGACCAGCACGATCCGAGGTTCGAGTTCGAGCCACAGCTTGACGGAGGCGCCGCGCGGGCTTCGGGCTTCGTGCCGGAAGCAGCTGCTCCGTTGGTATCGCCGGACATCGCGACGCCACCAGTTATTCCCGCCTTTGCCGAGAACATACAGTCAGAGCCGCTGAGGGAGATCATCACCGCCCCAGAGGTCTATTCGGCGCCCGTCGGTCACTGGTCCAACCAGTCCTCCGTCGATGACTCATTGGGCACGGCAACGAGTCCGCACCAGCGCAATATCGCGTCGAGCGATGCGATCACGACGAGTGCGCTCGTTCTGCCATCCTTCCCGTTTACGGGGCCGATCACCGGACCGGTGAGCGGAACGGGTGAGATTCTGGTGACGGGCACCATCGAACTTCCGCGAAGCCTTGGAGTGAATGGCTTGCACCCGTCCCGGTACGACAGGGCCGACATCGACTCGATTATCGACGCAGGTGACCGGGAAGACTCGGCCCCGGATTCCGCACCTGTTCGCGCCGTCCGCGCGGTGAGTACGTATACCTCGTCGCAGGGGATCATCAGCACGAAACGCCCGAAGGGCAGCAACATGCCGATGATTCTTTCCATCACCGCCGGCGTGATGATGGTGGGCGTCGTTGTCCTGGTTGTCGCAGGAATGATCTTCAAGATCTTCTGATTCGTGACACAGACACCTCACAATTCGGCGGGGCGCTCGTGACCGCATCCGACCATGCGCGTAAGTTGCTGGCCGTCGCCGCGTTGGCGGCGGATGCGAAGCAGGCGACGGATCTCGTCGCACTCGACGTCACTGCACCGTTGCCGTTCTCGGACATCTTCTTTATGGCCAGCGGGCGAAACGAACGGCAGGTCATGGCGATTGCTTCGGAGGTGGAAAACAAACTCATCGAGCAGGGTGCAAAGCCGCTTCACCGCGAGGGCAGAGCCGAAGGGCGCTGGATTCTCCTCGACTTCGGCGACCTCGTTGTGCACGTTTTCCATGAGGAAGATCGGATCTACTACTCCCTCGAGCGCCTGTGGAACGATTGCCCGGTTCTCCCGCTCGCGGTCTGACGTGGTTAACCTTCCGCGTTGGGATGCCCTGCCGGGGGACGCTGAGCGTTGCCTTGCAGACATCGATAATTGGGCCGATATCCTTCGGAACAGCGGACTGGTTGCTGCGTTTTCAGTTCGTGCCGCGGCGGCTATGGGTGAGCTCGAGGGCGAACGCTTGCTCGATGCACTTGATTCGTTCGCGGCGGCGAACTGGGACTTTCGCGGCGGGCGCGAACGGAACCTCGCTTCACCACCCGTGTTAACAGCGGCGGAGGCCGCAGCGCTTGACACGGTCGCCGCGCCACTCGGGCTTGACGGAACTTCCTCGCCGAGGCGCGACCGCTTCGACGCAGTCGTCATGACCGGCGGAATGGTGCGGGCGGGCATCGTGAAGCCGCGATTTCTTCGCGAGCTTCACGACAGCGGTCTTCGTTGGCGGGAGGGGGTTTTCCTCGGCGGTTTCAGACCGTTCGCCGGAGACGAAGTGGACGTCGCTCGAGCACTCGGAGTCGTCGGAGACAACGAGTTCGATGCGATGACGTTCGGCATGAGAGAGGCATTCGGACTTGGCCCGCCAGACTCCGTGGAGCCCGTCGACACTCCCTTACCTGCCGCAGCTGGCAGGGCCGACTGGCGCCGGGACTCCTGGGACTGGAGCGGGCATGCCCTACAAGTGGTCGCAGCGCCGTCATCCGACCCAGCACGCCGACGAGCCAATACGGCCGATACGTTCCGGTTTTGGGCATCCCACGCGACGGGTGTTGGCTCCGTGCTCGTCATCACAACGCCGGTGTACGTTCCCTATCAGGGGGCGGCAGCGATCGAGGTCTTCGGCCTCGAGTTCGGTATGGCGGTGGAGACGGCGGCGGTAAGCGCATCGGCGAGCGACCTCGGCGCACACAGCCAAGAGTTCCTGCCGCAACACCGCGCACAGGAACTTCGGTCGGCCATTCATGGGATGCGCACCCTGCGCACCAAGTTGTCAAAGGCAGGGTAGCGGCACTGTTCCGGTAGCGTCCATGCAACAATTGGCGTCAACGAACCACGAACTCCATGAGACCAAGGGCCATCAGATGAAGCTTCGCGCAGTTGTCGTTCCGCTCGCCGTCGTTTTCGCCCTTGCCGGATGCGTCCCTGAGGCCGCCCATGCGCCAATCTCCAGTCCCAGTCCCAGCGCGAGTGTCATTATTCCGTCCGCGTCTCCGAACCCATCAGCCACGGTGTCGCCACTCACCTTGCCGGAGGACTGCAGCGTACTTGTGTCCCTGACGACCATTCACACCCAGTTCTCTTCAGGGTTTGTGCCCATCTATCTTGCTGCCGATCTTGGCGATGACACGATCCAGAGTTTCGCCTCCCGCAACGGACTCACCTGCTTGTGGGGAATTCCGAACTCCGATGCAGGTTACGTCAAAGTGTTCGCGGCGGTGCGGGCAACCGCCACTGATGACCTACAGATCGCGGCGTGGCGGTCGGCTGGTTACTTGGAATGTCCGCCATTTCTTGACGCCTGCTTTTACGAGGATGTGACAAACGAGATCGGAGAGGTCTGGACTGTTCACGCCCTCGTCGAAGGTTTCGAGTTGAGAGTTGAGGCGACGTCGGTGTCCCTTGATCCGCTCCTCGCCGTTGCGCGGGATGCAGCGACGAGTATGGGCTACGTCTGACCCGTACAGTTTGACCCACTGCGGTGTAGTAATCTGGGGAAGTTGTACGCGAGTATTCGCATACCGCGGGGCTGTGGCGCAGTTGGTAGCGCACCTGCATGGCATGCAGGGGGTCAGGGGTTCGAATCCCCTCAGCTCCACCATTGTGTTGAGTCGGGACATCGTTGATAGTTGAGTCGCGACATCGTTCACACATTGCTCGGCCATCCGCCGGGCGTTTTGCTTTTGTTGGGCCAGTAGTTGTGGTGCGGGTTGATGCCAGTTGCTGCTGCGCTGCGCCGATAGAGTAGTGCGCGATGATGGCTGCAACTCTGCTCTTCGATAGTGCTCTGGCCCCGGCGCTGGGGATCAGCGACGCCATTCGCGTGGTTGATCTTGCCGGTGTTCTCGCCAACGCCATCTTGGGTGGCATCGCGGCACGAGCGGCCCGACTCGACATTGTTGGGTTTGTCATTCTCGCCATCCTTTCGGGACTCGGCGGTGGCATGATTCGCGACACCCTGCTTCAGCAGGGCACACCGGT
>JBDTCD010000010.1:0-5855 GCA_039923755.1 Terrimesophilobacter sp.
CACCCTGCTCGTGGCGTACAAGGATGTGGCGGATCGTCGTTGAGGACATGAGCTCGTCGTAGAACGGCATGATGGCGCCACCTGGCAACCCGAAAACCTCGGTGATCCCCAGCTTTTCCAGCGAGCGAAGGATCGCACCGGAACCGGTGAGGATCTCCTCCTTCACGGGGCTGGCAGTCTTCTTGGGCAGGAGCGAAGCATCGGGCTTCGCCGATGGTGGCACGGGTTTCGATTCCGTGGGCATGGGTTGCGTGTCCTTAGTGGTTATGCGGCACCGGGTGTCCGGTGATGGGCGTGCGGCTATCCGGTGATCGCGCCCTCAGCTGCCGAGTGCACGAGCTTCGAATATTTCGCGAGAACGCCACGGGTGTAGCGCGGAGGAAGTGGAGCCCAGCCGTTTCGGCGAGCGTCCAGCTCTGAAGGCTCAACAAGTATGTCGAGCGAGCGAGCGGCGATATTGACCCGTATCAGATCACCATCGCGCACGAAAGCAATGGGACCTGCGTCCACCGCTTCGGGAGCTATGTGGCCGATACACAGGCCGGTTGTGCCGCCTGAGAATCTGCCGTCTGTCAACAGTAATACATCCTTGCCAAGTCCCGCTCCCTTGATGGCAGCGGTGATGGCCAGCATCTCGCGCATGCCCGGCCCGCCCTTGGGGCCTTCATACCGGATGATGACGACGTCGCCGTCCTTGATCAAGCCTTCGGTGAGCGCATCCATGGCGGCGCGCTCGCGTTCAAACACGCGTGCAGGGCCCTCGAAAACATCGAGATCGAAGCCGGCGGTCTTGACGACAGCGCCGTCTGGCGCGAAGCTTCCGTGCAGGATTGTGATGCCGCCGGTGGCGTGGATGGGGTTGTCGAGGGTGCGGATCACCTCTCCATCGAGAGGAAGCGGGTTGATCTCCGCAAGATTTTCGGCGACGGTCTTACCGGTCACGGTGAGGGCATCGCCGTGAATAAGTCCGGCATCCAGAAGAGCCTTCATGACGACGGGCACTCCGCCGTGACGGTCAACATCGTTCATGACATATTTGCCGAAGGGCTTCAAGTCACCGATGTGCGGTGTCTTGTCGCCGATCCGGTTGAAGTCGGCGAGGGTGAGGTCAACGTCTGCTTCACGGGCGATGGCGAGCAGGTGGAGCACCACGTTCGTGGATCCACCGAACGCCATCGCCACAGCGATCGCGTTCTCGAATGCCTTCTTCGTCATAATGTCGCGCGCGGTGATCCCGAGGCGCAGCATGTTGACGACGGCCTCGCCACTGCGGTGCGCGAAGTAGTCGCGACGACGGTCCGCCGCTGGCGGCGCCGCGGATCCGGGCAGGCTCATTCCGAGAGCCTCCGCAACGCTCGCCATGGTGTTTGCCGTGTACATGCCTCCGCAGGCACCCTCACCGGGAGCAATCGCGCACTCGATGCGGTGCGCGTCAATCTCGGACATCGTTCCAGCCTTCACCGCGCCGACTGCTTCGAAGGAGTCGATGATCGTGACCTCCTTCTCCGTACCATCGGAGAGTTTCACCCAACCGGGAGCGATCGAGCCGGCGTAGAGGAACACGGAAGCAAGGTCAAGGCGTGCGGCCGCCATCAACATCCCGGGAAGCGACTTGTCGCATCCGGCGAGCAGCACGGACCCGTCAAGACGTTCGGCCATCATGACGGTCTCAACCGAGTCAGCGATGACCTCTCGGGAGACGAGCGAGAAGTGCATCCCCTCGTGGCCCATCGAAATACCGTCGGACACCGAGATCGTGCCGAATTGCAGCGGGTATCCGCCACCGGAGTGCACGCCTTCCTTGGACGCCTGGGCGAGTCGATCAAGGCTCAGGTTGCACGGCGTTATCTCGTTCCAGGAGCTTGCAATACCGATTTGAGGCTTGTCCCAGTCCGCATCCCCCATGCCAACTGCGCGGAGCATCCCGCGGGAGGTCATGGCTTCGATTCCGTCGGTCACCACTCGGGAGCGGGGTTTCAGATCATGCTCAGGCATGGCACGAGTCTAGAACTTCCCGTCAGTGGCTTGCTTCGATGATTGGGCGTCCTACGAACCTTCCTCGTTCTTATGAGCTCAGCACCCGTTCCCGCTCCCCTGCCAATCGCTGAAGAATGGTGACCACGTCGTTGGTTCCGGCAACCCGATATTCGGCCGCGGTGTGACCGTCGCCGACTTTGATCCCCACGTCGGTTTCGGAAAGGGCGACGAATCCGTCCTCGTCGGTCACGTCGTCTCCGATGAACATCACGGCGGTGGCGTCCACTCGTTCCCGAAGGCTCCCGATGGCCATTCCCTTGTCGGCGTTCCGCACAGTGAATTCGAGGATGTCCTTGCCTGTGCGATGCGAAATTCGATGGCCAGACCCGGCGTCGGACGCTGAATCGAGCGTGCCGACCTCGCGTAACGCGTGCTCCCAGGCTGACGCTGCATCCGCACTCGACGAGAGCCGGGTGTGCAGTCCGCAGCCTGCCGGCTTCCGTTCGGTTCTGGCTCCCGGATAGCGGGAGGCAACATCCTCGAGCGTGGTGCACAACCGATCGAGGAGCACGTGTTCGTCGAGCTCAAGTTTGGGTCCGGATTCTTCCCCGTCGATGCGAAACTCGGCGCCATGCGAACCAACGAGTATGACCGCATCCGGTAGCTCAATAACCTTCTCCAGGCTGCCAAGTGCGCGGCCGGAAACAATCGCAACCCGTGTGTTCGGCAGTCCGATGAGCGCGACAATCGCCGCGGTGGCATCCGGGTGCGCGCGGGCGCTGTCAGGATCGTCCACGGTCGGTGCCAGCGTGCCGTCGAAGTCGAGGGCAAGCAGAAGATGTTCGGTAGCAGCAATCCGGGCGATCGCGTTCTCGAGAAACGGTGACAGCGCGCTCACAGGGGCCGAGCGTCGTTCTCGTGTCGGTGATTCACGAGCACGTCGAGGAATCCGTTCGACCACTTCTCCACATCGTTGTCGAACACGCGCTTGCGCAGGAACCGCATCCGCGATGCCCTTTCCTGCTGCGGCATCTCCATGGCCCGCATAATGGCATCCTTAAGTCCGTCGATGTCGTGGGGGTTCACCCTGATGGCTCTCGTGAGTTCATCGGATGCGCCAGTGAACTCGGACAACACGAGTACCCCGTCATTGTCGAATCGTGATGCGACATACTCTTTGGCGACGAGGTTCATCCCATCGCGAAGCGCGGTCACGAGCATGACGTCTGCTGCAAGGTACAACGCGACCATTTCCTCGCGCGGATAGCTGTGATGGTGGTAGCTGATGGCCTGGTGCCCGAGTTCCGAGTATTCACCGTTGATCCGGCCGACCGTCAGCTCAATCTCGTCCCTGAGGTCGATATAGCTTTTCACCCGCTCGCGGCTCGGGCTCGCAACCTGCACGAGGATGACCTCTGCCGGGTTAATTCGTCCCTCTTCGAGAAGCTCGCCGTATGCCTGGAGCCTATGGCGGATGCCCTTGGTGTAGTCGAGCCGGTCCACACCGAGCATGACCATGGCGGGGTTGCCGAGGTCAGCGCGAATCTGTCTGGCTCTCGCGCGGATCTCGGGATCCTTGGCGGCCGCGCGGTAGATGTTTGCGTCGATGGAGATCGGGAACTTCTTCGCGATCACCACTCGCGAAGGCATACCTCGTTTGATCGGCGAATACACGCGCACTCCGGGAGATTCATCAACGAGCGGTACTTCGATCCGTGACCCCGTCGTTGCGTACCCCTTGAGCCGGCGCACAGCCTGCGCGAAGTTGCCCGCGTCGGCATCGCGCTGAAAACCCACCACATCGGCACCCAGTAGCCCCTCGATCACGTGCGTGCGCCATGGCAACTGGGAGAAAAGACCGTACGGGGGGAACGGGATGTGGTCGAAGAAGCCGATGGTGAGGTCCGGCCTGAGTTCCCGCAACATCTTCGGGACCAGTTGAAGCTGATAGTCCTGCACCCACACGACCGCGCCGTTCGCTGCCGCCGCCGCGGTGATGTCGGCGAATCGCTGGTTCACCACGCGGTAGGTATCCCACCATTCCCGGTGGAAGGACGGCGCGGCGATGACGTCGTGGTAGAGCGGCCACAGTGTTTCGTTCGAGAAGCCCTCGTAATACTCCTGGACTTCAGCTGCCGACAGTGTCAGGGGAATCAGGCGCATGCCGTCGATGTCGAAAGGCTCGAGTTCGAGGCCTGCCTCCCCAGCCCAGCCCACCCATGCCCCATCGTGCCGCTGCATGACCGGTTCCAGCGCAGCGACCAGGCCGCCTGGCGAACGGGACCAGTCCTGCCGCCCGTCCGCACCCACGATGCTGTCAACGGGGAGACGGTTGGAAACGACGATGAAGTCGTAAAGCTTCGACGGGGAATCCGGACTCGTCGTCATGGCCGTGATATTCCCGCTTCCTCTGGCGCGATGCGTCGGTGACCGAACCCGTGCCGTGTCAAGGTTACCAGCCGCGTCGCGGCTAGCATGGGGCGCATGGCCCAGACGCGGATGTACCGCAACGGTATCCTCGACAACTCCGGGTTTCCTCTGAAGGACATCTCCGAGCTTGCTAAGGACGAGTCGATCACTCTCTGGGTGGACTTCGTCTCGCCGGGCCCGGAAGAACTCGCGCTTATCGAAGATGAGCTCGGGCTTCACCCCCTGGCCATCGAGGATGCCCTGCACGATCATCAGCGCCCCAAACTTGACCGTTACGACACTCACCTCTTCATCGCCGCATACGCGGTGACGCTGGATCCGGTGTCGGGCGCATTGACGAGCTCGTCAGTCAAAGCGTTTGTGACGCCGCGGGTTCTCATCACCATTCACGGCTCCGACTTCGACATCTCCGGCGTAGTGCATCGTTGGGATGGCGATACCGACCTGGCGGGCTACGGCGTCGCCTTCCTGGTGTGGGGACTCCTCGACGTCATCGTCGACGCTCATTTCGATACCGTCCAGCAACTGGACTCGGCAATCGAAGGACTGGAGGACGCGCTCTTTGACGAGCAGCCGAGGGACAAGGAGGTTCAGAGGCGATCGTTCGAGATCCGCAAGAGCCTCGTCACCCTCCGGAGGATCGTCCTTCCCATGCGAGAGGTGGTGAATTCCGTCCTACGCCGTGACCTCGCCGGCTTCTCCACTGCGATGACCCCTTATTTTCAGGATGTCTACGACCACATCCTGCGGGTAAGCGAGTGGACGGATTCCCTGCGCGACCTCGTGTCCACGATTCTGGAAACCAATGTCAGCATCCAGGGCAACCGGATGAACCTCATCATGAAAAAGGTCACCAGCTGGGCGGCGATCATTGCCGTTCCCACGGCGATCACCGGTTTCTACGGCCAGAACCTGCCCTACCCAGGGTTTGCCACCGAGTGGGGCTTTTGGGTTTCGACTGGCCTCATCGTCGTGATCTCGGTAAGTCTGTACCTTGGCTTCAAGAGTCGCGATTGGCTGTGATCTGCAGCGTCCAAGAAGTGTGCCTAGACTGAAAGTCCATGATTCGCATCGGAATGAGCACGTCGGCGGTATATCCACTACCGCCTGAGCACGCATTCCGGCTTGCGAGACTTGCCGGATTCGACGGCGTCGAAGTCATGGTCACGAACGACGAGGTCACCCAGGATGCCCACGCGCTCCTGGAACTCTCGGAGCGTTTTGAGCTCCCCATTCTCGCCATCCACGCGCCAGTTCTCCTGCTCACCCACTTCGTCTGGGGACGGGATCCTCGCGTGAAACTCGAGCGCTCCGCCGAGCTCGCACGTGCGGTCGGCGCTGCGACGGTGGTGGTGCATCCGCCGTTCCGCTGGCAGGCGCAATATGCGAGAGACTTCCTGCGGATCGTCCGCGAAACGGCGACGGCGTTCGGCGTCGAGATCGCGGTG
>JBDTCD010000011.1:0-8219 GCA_039923755.1 Terrimesophilobacter sp.
ACACGAGAAACCGGTCGAATGAACGCGCGAACCAACGGTCATGCGTAACGGCGATGACCGTCCCTTCGAACCGCTCGAGTGCATCCTGCAGCGCCTCCGCCGAGACGAGGTCGAGGTTGTCGGTCGGCTCATCGAGCAGGAGCAGGGTCGCCCCACTCAGTTCGAGCAACAAAATTTGCAGCCTCGCCTGCTGGCCGCCGGAGAGTGACTCGAAAACTTGCTCCGCGGCGCCAGCCAGCCCGTAGCGGTCCAGTGCTCGGCTCGCCGCCTCGCGCGCCATCCCGGCCCGATTGTCGTCGCCGCGGTGCAGGATGTCGAGCAGCGTGCGCCCCAACAGCATCGGATGCTCGTGAACCTGAGCGAACCATCCGGGAACGACCCGCGCCCCAAGCTTTGCCACCCCGACATGGGCGACCGGCAATAGGGTCGCACCGATGGACGTCAGGTGACCGGCACGGGGATCCGGGTCAGTCCCACCGAGCGCGAGCAGCCTAAGGAAGTGCGACTTGCCCGAACCGTTCGACCCGAGAGCGGCGACCCGATCGCCAAACCACACTTCGAGATCGAATGGTGCCATGAGCCCGCTGAGTTCGAGTTGCTCGCACACGACGGCACGTTTGCCGGTCCGGTCGCCGCGGAGACGCATGGCGAGATCCTGGTCCGCTGGTCGTTCGAGCGGCGGCCCCACCTCCTCGAACTTCCGCAGGCGGGTCTGAGCCGCGTGGTAGCGGGAGGCGAACTCATCACTCGCCGCCGCCTTCACCTTCATGGCCAAGACGAGTTGCCGCAGTTTCGCGTGCTGCTCGTCCCACCGCCGTCGCAACTCGTCCAGCCGGTCCATGCGGGTCCGGCGAGCCTCGTGATAGGTGCCGAAACCGCCGCCGTGGGTCCAGGTCGTCGCACCCGCGCCGCCAAGCTCCAAGGTGATGATGCGATCGGCGGCGCGCGCGAGAAGCTCGCGATCGTGACTCACGAGGAGCACGGTCTTCCTCGACGCGCGAAGTGTTTCTTCGAGCCAACGCTTGGCGGGAACGTCGAGATAGTTGTCCGGCTCATCGAGCAGCAGGAGGTCGTCCGGCCCACGAAACAGCGCTTCCAGCACGAGCCGTTTCTGCTCTCCTCCGGACAGGGATGTCACCTCACGGTACTTGGCTCGCTCGAACGGGATGCCGAGGGCAGCCGTGGTGCATTCGTCCCACACTGTTTCCTGCTCGTAGCCACCGGATTCCGCGTACTCGGCGAGCGCGCTCGCGTAGGACATCTGGGTGTCGAGAGTGTCGTTCTCGATGATCGCCGTCTCGCTTTTCTCCAGCGCGATCGCCGCGGCACGCACGCGTGTAGGTGCGACGGAGACGAGGAGTTCGCGCACCGTCGATGAGTCTCGCAGGTGACCGACGAACTGGTCCATGATGCCGAGAGCGCCCTCGATCGACACGGCACCGGCATCCGCCTTCTGCTCCCCTCGGATGATGCGCAGCAGGGTGGACTTGCCGGCACCGTTCGCGCCGATGAGTGCGCTCGTCGTACCCTCGCCCACGCGAAAGCTGACCTCATCGAGAAGCGGCCTGCCGTCGGGCAGCGACAGAGACACCCCGTTGACGTCGATGTAGCCCATGTGTTTCCCTTCCACCACGGAAACTAGTGGCGGTAGTTGGGCGCCTCGACCACCATTTGGATGTCATGGGGGTGCGACTCCTTGAGCCCCGCTGCGGTGATGCGCACGAACTTGCCCTTCGCACGCAACTCGTCGATCGTGTGTGCACCGGTGTAGAACATCGACTGGCGTAAGCCGCCCAGAAGTTGGTAGACGACGGAGGACACCGGGCCGCGGTAAGCGACCTTACCCTCGATGCCTTCGGCGATGAGTTCGTCATCGTTGGGAACATCGGCCTGAAAGTAACGGTCGCGTGAATAAGAGGTGCGCTGACCTCTCGTTTGCATAGCGCCGAGCGAACCCATGCCGCGGTAGGACTTGAACTGCTTGCCGTTGATGAAGAGCATGTCGCCAGGGCTCTCATCCGTACCGGCAAGCAACGAACCGAGCATGACGGATTCGGCTCCCGCGACAAGCGCTTTCGCAATATCACCGGAGTACTGCAGGCCACCGTCGGCGATGACCGGGACGTTGGCTTCGCGTGCGGCGAGCGACGCCTGGTACACGGCGGTCACCTGCGGAACGCCGACTCCCGCGACGACCCGGGTCGTGCAGATCGAACCGGGGCCAACGCCGACCTTCACGGCATCCGCACCGGCATCGATGAGCGCCTGAGCACCCGATCTCGTTGCCACATTCCCGCCGACGATGTCGATCCGGGCGAACGCGGGGTCCGCCTTGAGCCTGCGGATAATGCCAATCTCACCCTCGGACTCGCCGTTCGCCGTGTCCACGACGATGAGGTCGACGCCCGCATCGGCGAGCGCACCCGCCCGCTGCCAGGCGTCGCCGAAGAATCCGATCGCAGCCCCGACCCGCAAGCGCCCCTCATCGTCCTTCGTGGCGTTCGGATACTTCTCGGTCTTGTCGAAATCCTTCACGGTGATGAGGCCGGTGAGTCTGCCGTTGCTGTCGACGAGTGGAAGCTTCTCAATTTTGTACTTCGCAAAGATGGCGATCGCACCGTCGGGGTCGATTCCGGTCGGCGCGGTGATGAGCGGGATCGGGGTCATGACGTCCCGCACGAGAGTGGTCTGCTTTTCCATGGTCGTCACGAAACGCATGTCGCGGTTCGTGATGATGCCGACGAGCTTTCCGTCACCTTCCACCACCGGAAGGCCTGACACCCTGAACTGCCCGCACAGGGCGTCCACTTCAGCCACGGTCGCGTCAGCGTTGGTCGTTACCGGATTCGTGATCATGCCTGACTCGCTGCGCTTGACCTTGTCGACGAACGTGGCCTGGTCCTCGATGGAGAGGTTGCGGTGCAGAATACCGAGACCGCCGTGCCGCGCCATCGAGATCGCCATGCGCGCTTCGGTGACCGTATCCATCGCCGCGGAAATGAGCGGCGTGGAGACCCGGATGTTGCGAGTCAGCCTCGATGACGTGTTGGCTTCGCTCGGAATGACGTCGGTGTGTCCGGGGAGAAGCATGACATCGTCGTACGTGAGTCCAATGAACCCGAACGGGTCTGGCTGCTCCATAAGTCTCCGAATCGTTATCCGCCGCAATGATGGGGCCGGGCGCCACGCTGATTCCGGTGTTTAATCGTATCGTTTGTGGCGCGTGCGCGCGGGGAGCATCCCTCTCGTGTGGAACTGAACCCCCGAGTACGACATAATCGGCAAGTACTGTCAACGATGACGGCAGCCAGAACCTGAGAGCAATCCCTTCTCCTCCCTGGTCCGTCTTGGAGGTCTCGTGGTTCCAGTTCAACGGTCTCGCTCCTTTGCGAAGCGACCTATCGTTCTCCTGTTCGCCGCCCTCTTCGCGGCACTCGCTTTTTCTATGTCGGCGGTGGTTCCGGCTCACGCTGATCAGACGAACACCGACAAATACCCGTACATCTTCAGCGGAAACGTCAAATACAACGACAAGCCTTTGGATGCGGTCAAGATCACCGTGTCAGGAAACGGCTACTCGGCAGACGTACTCACGGACGTAAAAGGCCAGTGGAAAGTCGGCGTCCCTGAGAAGAAGAAGTACGACATCACGCTCGACGAGACGACGCTGCCGAAGGGCGTCATCGTCACCGAGGGCAACACAATCCAGGCCGAATTCGGCCTGACTGACAACAAGACGGTCAACTTCTTCCTCGGCCAGGGCGTTCGTCAAACCGTGAGCTTCTTCGACCAATTCGTCAGTCGATCGATCAGCGGCCTCAACTTCGGCCTCATGCTCGCGCTGGCCTCCATCGGCTTGTCCCTGGTCTTCGGAACGACAGGTATTGCCAACTTCGCCCACGCGGAAATGGTGACGTTCGGAGCGCTGATGGCGCTCACGTTCGGAGTCGTGCTCAGTTGGCCATTGTGGATCGCGTTCCCGCTGGCGGTGGTGCTCACCGGAGCGCTCGGCTGGGCCCAGGATTGGGGGCTCTGGAAACCCTTACGCATCAAAGGTCTGAGTACCGTGCAGCTCATGATCGTGAGCATCGGGTTCTCGCTCGCGCTGCGCTACATCTTCCAGTACTTCTACGGCGGGAAGACCTATCAGTTGCCTGACAACGGCTCGACGAAGATCCAGCTGCTGGGGCCGATCGCCCTGTCGGTCACCGACATGGTGAGCATGGGGATCAGTATTATCGTGCTCATCGGGGTGGCGTACTGGCTGCAGCGCACCAAGACCGGTAAGGCTACCCGCGCCATTGCCGACAACTCGTCGCTCGCCTCCGCCTCCGGCATCGATGTCGACCGCGTGGTCCGATTCGTGTGGATCTTCGGCTCAGCGCTTGCCGGGCTCTCCGGTATCCTGTGGGCTTATTTCCGGCCAGGAATCAAGTGGGACATGGGATGGCAGATCCTGTTGCTGATCTTCGCCGCGGTCGTCCTTGGCGGGCTCGGCACCGCATACGGGGCCCTCGTGGGTTCGATCATCGTCGGGCTTCTCGTAGAACTGTCGACGCTCTGGATTCCGTCCGACCTCAAGTACGTCGGCTCGTTCGTCGTTCTCATCGTGGTCCTGCTGTTCCGACCGCAGGGTCTCCTCGGTCGACGCGAGAGAATAGGTTAGGAGCTTTCATGGACTGGGGCGCAATCTTCTCCAACACCGTCGTCTGGATCGTCAGCCCGGAAACCATCGCCTACGCGTTGGCCACTGTCGGCTTGGCGGTTCACTTCGGATACGCAGGACTCCTCAACTTCGGCCAGGCCGGCTTCATGGCGCTGGGCGCCTACGGCTACGCCATCTCCATCCTGAGTTTCGGGTGGCCATGGTGGGCAGGCATCCTCGTCGGGATGGCCGCATCCGTGGTGTTCGCCCTGATTCTGGGTATCCCCACGCTGCGTCTGCGCGCCGACTACCTCGCGATCGCGACGATCGCAGCAGCTGAAGTAGTCCGGTTGCTGTTCCAGACGACGGTGTTCGATGCCTTCACGAATTCCGCAGATGGCCTGGGCGGATACCACGCTGGCTTCAGGGCAGCGAATCCGATCCCCAAGGGGGTGTATGGTTTCGGACCATTCACCTTTAACGAGACCGAATGGTGGGTGCGGATCTTCGGAATCTTCCTCCTGGCCATCGTTATCCTGCTCACCTGGCTACTTATGCGCAGCCCGTGGGGCCGCGTGGTGAAGGGTATCCGTGAGGACGAGGATGCCGTGCGTGCTCTCGGGAAGAACGTCTTTTCCTACAAGATGCAGGCCCTCATCCTCGGTGGTGTATTCGGTTCGCTCGGTGGCGTCGTGTTCGCACTCCCGTCGGCAGTGGTACCGGGGGCATACGTCCCGTCGCTCACCTTCTTCCTGTGGACGGTGCTGCTGTTGGGTGGTGCAGCGACAATCTTCGGCCCGGTCATCGGTTCGGTGTTGTTCTGGATCATCATGTCGTTCCTCGCCAACGTGCTTCCCCGTATGGCGGATGCCGGCTGGCTGCCGTTTATGACGAACGCTCAGGCCGGGGTCCTCCGCTACATCCTCGTCGGTTTAGCGCTCATGCTCATCGTGATATTCAGACCGCAGGGAATCCTCGGCAACAAGAAGGAGCTGACCTTCAATGCCCGCTGACACCAACACCACTAGATCGACCGGACTTCACGTCGGAGAGATCCGCCCCGGCGTGCCCAAAGTCGACCCGATCGTCATCGCCGACAACATCACCCGCAGCTTCGGCGGGCTGAAGGCCGTTGATGTTGAGCACGTCGAGATTCCGCGAAATGCGATCACGGCACTCATCGGTCCGAACGGCGCAGGCAAGACGACGTTCTTCAACCTGCTCACCGGATTCGACAAGCCGGACACGGGTACCTGGAGCTTCGACGGCAAGTCGTTGGCCGGGGTCCCGGCCTTCAAAACAAGCCGGATGGGCCAGGTACGCACATTCCAGCTCACGAAGGCACTGGCAATGCTCACCGTGCTGGAGAACATGAAACTCGGCGCGAAGGGGCAAGCTGGCGAGAACTTCTGGATTTCGCTTCTTCCCTGGATCTGGCGCAAGCAGGATGACCAGATCGAGCAGAAGGCGTTGAAACTTCTCGAGCGGTTCAAGCTCGACTCGAAGCAGGATGACTTTGCGGCGGAACTTTCCGGTGGTCAACGGAAGCTCCTGGAGATGGCACGGGCGCTCATGAGCGACCCGACTCTCGTCATGCTCGATGAGCCCATGGCCGGTGTCAACCCGGCGCTGACGCAGTCGCTACTCGACCACATCCTCGGGCTCAAGGAGCAGGGAATGACCGTGCTCTTCGTCGAGCACGACATGCATATGGTTCGCCACATTTCCGACTGGGTCATCGTGATGGCGGAGGGGCGTATCGTCGCCGAGGGTCCACCAGATGTTGTCATGAAGAATCCGGCCGTCATCGATGCGTACCTGGGTAGCCACCTCGACACCGACCTCGGCGTCGTGACCGGCCGGGTTCAGGTCGTCAAGGAGAAGAACACGTGAATGTAGCGGAGAACGCCACCATCGTTGTCGACGTCGAGGACCTGACTGCCGGATACCTTCCGGGCGTCAATATCCTCAACAACTGTTCGCTCACCGCGCGAAAGGGTGAGCTCATCGGCATCATCGGGCCGAACGGTGCTGGGAAGTCGACACTGCTCAAGGCCATCTTCGGCCAAGTGAAGATCCGCGGGGGCAAGATCAGCCTCAACGGGGAAGACATCACCGGGCTTCGCGCAAACAAACTCGTCGCTCGCGGGGTGGGCTACGTCCCTCAGAACAACAACATTTTCCCCAGCCTCACGATCGAAGAGAACCTGCAGATGGGCCTCTTTCAGAACCCGAAGATCTACGACAAGCGCCTCGCTTTCGTCAGCTCGATCTTCCCCGAGCTCTCGAGCCGCCTCAAACAGCGAGCAGGCTCCCTGTCCGGCGGTGAGCGCCAGATGGTCGCGATGTCCCGCGCGCTCATGATGGAACCGGAGGTGCTGCTTCTGGACGAGCCATCTGCCGGGCTGTCTCCGGTGAGACAGGACGAAGCATTCATCCGCGTCTCGGATATCAACAAGGCAGGCGTGACGACCATCATGGTCGAACAGAACGCACGTCGCTGCCTGCAGCTCTGCGACCGGGCATACGTCCTCGACCAGGGTACGGATGCCTACACGGGCACCGGGCGCGACCTGCTGCACGATCCGAAGGTGATCAGCCTCTACCTCGGAACGCTCGGCGCAGACGCGGCGTAACCTCCTGGAGCGCGCGAGGCAAAGCGAAAGGCCCCGACCTTGCGGTCGGGGCCTTCCTCACGTCAGTGCGTCAACTACTTAGTTGATGCGCTTGTGGTGGTTGGTTGCGTCGTACTGGAAGATACCGATGGTCGCTTCCGTCGGGTCGCCGGCGCTGTCGAACTTGATGCCACCGGAGTAGCCGTCATAGTCCACAACTCCGCCGCCATTGATGATGGTAGCCGCCGACTTGAAGTCGGTTGCCTTCTTGCCATTGCCGGAGCCTCCGGAGACTTCCTGCATCTTGGACGCGATGTCCTTGCCCTTGACGGACTTGGCAGCAAGCGCGGCGAGTGCGACCAGGATAACGGCGTCATACGACTCAGCCGCATAGCTGAAGTCCTCGCCCATGTCCTTGCCGTTATTGGCTTCCGAGTACGCAGCCTTGACTCGCTTCTGGAAGTCGTCGGTGAGCACGGGGCCGGGGGTCGTACCCTTGGCACCGGTCATCACGCCTGCCGGGAGTTGGTCACCGTACTGCTTGAGGTTTCCATCAACCAGGTAGAGCTTGCTGGTGTCGAACCCGGCCGCCTTGAGTGCGGGGATGATCGTGATGGCCTCATCGAAGGTGATGAGAGCGATCGCGTCCGGCTTCTGCGCCATCACTGACGAGATCTGCGACGTGAAGGTGGTGTCACCCGTGTTGTAGAACTCGGTAGCAACTACCTTGCCGCCCGCCGCCGTGAACGTCTTGTCGGTGACCTTCTGGAGGCCGGTGCCGTAGGCGTCGTTGATGGCGATGATTCCGAGAGTGCTGGCACCATCGGCAGCAATCAGGTTTCCGAGAACCTCACCCTGGAGGAGGTCCGACGGAGCTGTACGCCAGTACAGGTTGTCATCTTTCCACGTGGTGAAGTCCGGCGAGGTGTTGGCCGGTGAGATCTCCAGGACGCCCGCAC
>JBDTCD010000012.1:0-4816 GCA_039923755.1 Terrimesophilobacter sp.
CCGGTGAGTTCTGCGAGCAACTCTCCAGGCCCTGTGAACACGGGTACGTCGGCGCCCACCAGTGCGACCGCCTCGTCGACCGTGTTGCCGAGTGCGAGCACCGCTCGCGGCGTGTGGCCGGCCTTCAGAGCCCGCTCCAGCACGAGCGCTGACTCCGCGATGTAGAGGCCGTGCGGGCCGCGGCCATTCTTGAGCAGGACGTCCGTCGCATGGGCGAAGTCTGCCAACCACGGGTCAGCCAGATCGGTGATCTCGACTACGGGCATCCTCGCGGGGCCCGAGCTATTTAGGCTGCATGCGGATGGCGCCGTCGAGGCGGATAACCTCGCCGTTCAGCATCGCGTTCTCGATGATGTGCTTCACGAGCGCTGCGTACTCCTCCGGCCGACCAAGTCGCGACGGGTGCGGGACCTGGATACCGAGCGAGTCGCGCGCTGCCTGCGGCAATGCAGCCAGCATCGGGGTGTCGAAAGTGCCAGG
The DNA here is from genome assembly GCA_039923755.1 of Terrimesophilobacter sp. GTDB lineage: Bacteria > Actinomycetota > Actinomycetes > Actinomycetales > Microbacteriaceae > Terrimesophilobacter. The sequence goes on from JBDTCD010000012.1 coordinate 481, forward strand.
GGCGATCGTCATGACCCGGATGAACCGTGCCGCAAGTTCGCGTGCAAGTGGCAGCGTCATCGCGGCCACGCCGCCCTTCGACGCCGAATAGGCCGCTTGCCCGATCTGGCCATCGAACGCCGCAACCGAGGCGGTGTTCACGATCACCCCGCGCTCGGCTTCGCCCTGTCCGCTTCCGCCTGCTGGTTCGGTCGCCGCCATCGCCTCGGCGGCAAGCCGGATCACATTGAAGGTTCCGATGAGGTTCACGCGGATCACGCGCTCAAAGTGGTCGAGTGGCAGCGGACCGTCCTTGCCGAGCGCGCGTTCCGCCGTCGCGATACCCGCGCAGTTCACCAGGATGCGCAGTGGCTTCGATGCCATTGCGATGGCCGCGCGCACCTGCTCCTCGTTCGTGACATCCGCCGGCGCGAACATCACCCCGGAGACATTCCCGCCACCCGAGCTCGGGAGGTCGATGATGATGACTTCTGCACCGGCGTCGACGAGCATCCGAGCCGCCGAAAGGCCAAGACCGCTAGCCCCGCCCGTGACAAGCGCCGAACATCCTGAAATCTGCATGAGGTTCCTTTCCTTCCGGTTCTCGGCGCCACATGTTGAGTGGTGTCAGAGAATTTCGATGATCGTCGCGTTGGCCATCCCGCCACCCTCACACATGGTCTGCAGCCCCCAGCGGCCACCGCTGCCCTCGAGCTGGTTCACCAGGGTCGTGAGCAGCCGCGTGCCGGAGGACCCCAGCGGATGTCCGAGGGCGATTGCCCCGCCGCGAGGGTTCAGCTTATCGGGGTTGGTGCCAAGCTCTTTCTGCCAGGCGAGTGGGACAGAGGCGAATGCTTCATTCACCTCGTACGCGTCGAGGTCGTCGAGGGTGAGACCTGCCCGCTCCAGCACCTTCCTCGTTGCCGGGATGACGCCGGTGAGCATGTAGAGGGGGTCGCTGCCGGTGACCGCGAACGCGTGGAACCGCGCACGCGGCGTCAGCCCAAGGCTTTCGGCACGTTCAGCGCTCATGATGAGGGCCGCTGAGGCGCCATCCGTGAACGGGCTCGAGTTGCCCGCGGTGATGCTCCATTGGATTTCGGGGAACCTGGCCGCCAATTCGTCGGTGCGGAATGCCGGGTTAAGGCCTGCCAGCCCTTCGACAGTGGTCGTGTCCCGCACCGTTTCGTCGACAGTGTGTCCGTTGGTGGCCACAATTTCGGTGGCGAACGCCTCACGCGCTTCGACGGCGAGTCGGTGGGACCGTGCAGAGAACTCGTCCAGGGCCTCGCGGTTGAGGCCCCACTTATGCGCAATGAGCTCGGCCGAGACGCCCTGGTTGACGAGCCCTTCAGGGTATCGGGCCCTCAGCTTCGAGCCGAAGCGGTCCATCCCCGCGGCCGACGTGCCGAGCGGAATGCGGCTCATCGACTCGACCCCGCAGGCGATCACGACGTCATACTGTCCGGTCATCACGCCCTGCGCTGCGAACATCGCCGCCTGCTGGCTGGACCCGCACTGGCGGTCGATGGTTGTCCCAGGGACGTGATCCGGGAACCCGGCTGCGAGCAACGCATTTCGGGCGATGTTGTAACCCTGCTCACCGATTTGCGAGACACACCCCGCGATCACATCTTCAATAAGCCCAGGGTCGAGGTCACTGCGCTGGACGAGCGTCTCAAGAACTCCCGCGAGCAGGTCGACCGGATGAACGCCGGAAAGTTGGCCGCCTGGTTTACCCCGACCGCTCGGGGTGCGGATGACGTCGACAATGACTGCTTCGTGCATGGTTCCAGCTTAGGTTGACCCCGCTTACGGCGCTGGCGTCAGCGTGTACTTCATCGAAAGGTACTCGTGGATGCCCTCGAAACCGCCCTCGCGGCCCAGTCCGGACTGCTTCACGCCGCCGAATGGAGCCGCAGCGTTGGAGGCAACCCCAACGTTGAGGCCCATCATGCCGGTGTCGATCGCCTCGATCATCCGCTGGCCTCGCGCCAGATCCTTCGTGAACACGTAACCGATCAGACCGTACTCGGTGTCGTTGGCCATCCGCACGGCATCCGCCTCGTCCGTGAAGGACGCAATCGACAGCACCGGCCCGAAGATTTCCTCGGTGAGAATATCGCTGCCGGGCTGCACGTCACTGATAACTGTCGGCTCGTAGAACGTGCCGTCGCCCTCGATCGCCGAACCGCCGGTGTGTAATGTCGCGCCGCGCTTTACTGCATCGTCCACGAGTGAGCTCACCTTCGCGACCGCCTTCGCGTCGATGAGTGGCCCGATTGTCACACCATCCTCCGTCCCGCGGCCCATTGTGAACGCCTTCACGCGCTCGGTGACGCGCTTCGCAAACTCGTCCGCCACCGACTCGTGCACGATGAACCGGTTTGCGGCCGTGCAGGCCTCGCCGATGTTGCGGAACTTTGCAATCATCGCGCCATCAACTGCCTTGTCGAGGTCGGCATCTTCAAACACGATGAAGGGGGCGTTCCCGCCGAGCTCCATTGAGGTGCGCAGCACGCCATCTGCAGCCTGCTTGAGCAGAGCAACCCCGACCGGAGTCGAGCCGGTGAAGCTCAGTTTGCGCAGACGCGAGTCGGCGAAAATCGGCTTCGAGACTGCGCTTGACGATGATGTCGTGAGCACGTTAACGACGCCGGCGGGGAGACCCGCTTCCTCGAGAAGCTTCACGAACGCGAGCGTTGTAAGCGGAGTGAGCGCAGCGGGCTTCACGACAACGGTGCACCCCGCGGCGAGAGCGGGAGCGATCTTGCGTGTTGCCATGGCGAGCGGGAAATTCCATGGCGTGATCAGGTAGCACGGGCCTACGGGGCGCTGCGTCACGATCATTGTTCCGGTGCCCTCCGGATTCGAACCGTAGCGGCCCTGGATGCGTACGGCTTCCTCGCTAAACCAGCGCAGGAACTCGCCGCCGTACTTGACCTCGCCCATCGACTCGGCGAGCGGCTTGCCCATCTCCAGCGTCATCAGCAAAGCGAAGTCGTCCGCGCGTTTCATGAGCAGGTCGAACGCGCGGCGCAGGATGTTGCTGCGTTCACGCGCTGGAGTCGCCGCCCAGGAGTCCTGCGTTTCAGCCGCCGCATTCATCGCCTTTTGCGCATCTTCGGGCGTGGCATCCGCAATGGTGCGGATCACGGCACCCGTCGCCGGATCCTGCACATCCAACGTGCCGCCGCCGGTGGCCGCAACCCACTTCCCCGCGATGAACAGCTGGTTGGGAACGGACGCCAGCAGTTCGGCCTCGCGCGCACTACTCATGGACGTACTCCTTCTTGGTCTACTTCCAGCGTAGCGATCTGATCGCCATACAGTCGACCTCGACGTCACCGTTCTGCTCGTCACAACGAGGGAATCGACACGCCTTCCGGGCCATCGCACCAGGAAATTGCGCTGATTCGCCAACCGTCTGGAGAACGCACCAGTTGAATCGACTTTCGACCCCAACCGCTATAGGGAGCACCGTCGAGGCTCCCCGATTTGCGGTACAAGCTCCACCGTTGGGCAATGTCATCGAATAGCTGCGTTTCGGCCGAGACTTCCTCTTCGAGAAAACCAAGGAGACGACCGCTGTTCAGCAACTCCTCGCGAGGGGCAATAAACGATTCGACTGAGTAAAACGCGGGAATTCCGTCAGCAAGCTTGACGATTACGGCGCCATGGTGAAACAGTCCGCGCAACTCAGTGAGGTCGACGAGTCCATGGTCAGGTGAGGCGAACGACGCGTAAAACGTAGTGGCAATCCGGTCGATCACCGCGCTGTCCGAGTTCATCATTCGGGCCATCCATCCCTATTCACTCTTCGTTGCCGAGTCCTGCAACGCTACGCCCCTAGTTGTACCTAGTCCTCGCGGGCCAAAAACTCCCGAACGCGCAGCTGAAGCGGTTCCTTGTCGTAGCTACTCACGAGGGCTCCCGCCATCCGCACCGGGTCACCGAAGAAGTAGTACTCGTAGAGTGCTTGGCGGCTGGAGAAACCTGAGATGGAAGCGTCGTACGCGAGCTTGAAAAGCTTGATTCGCTCCGGTCCGGTCAAAGACTTGCCCTGCAGGTACATTTCGATGTCTGGCAGAGCATCGCTGGCAAGATCCGCCTCACCCGGCAGCGCCATCAGTCCGCTCGCGCAGAACGTGCGGATGATCTGCGGGAACCGCTGCGAGATCTTCGGGTACCAGTTTCGGGCGGCGTTAAGCGTCGGCCAGTCTGGCACCATCAAACCCCACTCGTTGAGCTTCGCGTCAACTTCGGCGGCGCGTATAAGCGCTTTGCCTATTTCGACATCCACCACGAGCTCGGCGAGCGCCTCCTGGATGTGCAGAAAGCCGTCAATCCCAATGGC
>JBDTCD010000013.1:0-23629 GCA_039923755.1 Terrimesophilobacter sp.
CGATTGCATCGAGCAGCTTCTGCGCCCGGTATGCGTGTTCGCCTGCAGAGCGAATGAGGTCGCTCGCGTCGACGTTCGAGGCAGTCTTTCCCGCTCCGCTGGATGGTGCGACGATGAGAGTTCCCGCACGGTCCGCGTCGTGGACGGCACCTGCCCGCTCCTTTTTCGCTCGCGTCACATTGTCGGCCACTGTGGCGATCGCGCTCGCGTCGTACCGTCGGACGAGGGCGGCGAAAATTTCCAAGGAAGCGTTCAATCGGGTGTCGAATGCGCTTATTGCGCTACGCACGGCGGCAAGATTCTCTGGCGCATTCTTCTCGAGTGCGCGGAGCCGGGCAAAAGATTTCTCCTGTTCGTCGAGTGCGGCCTGCGCGCTCTCGCACAGATGGATGATGCGTCGATTCCACTCCCGCTTCTGGGTATCCGAGTCGGTGTAGGCATCATCGAGCTTTTGTTGCAGGCTGAAGGCTTCTCGCAACTGGGAGCGTGCGCGCGTCAAGACTGAGTCGAATTCCTGGGATTTCACCTCGCCGAACTGTGCGATCGCGAAGCCGAGTTCGTCTTCGGCGTTTTTCACAGCGTCGTCAACCCGAACCAGGAGGATATTGGCGCGCTTGTGGAGCGATCCCAACGCACCCGGGTCCTTTCCTGACCTTTTTCGTCTGGCCAGCATCCAAAACCCCATGCCGACGATGCCGACAAAAACAATGACGATGGTGATGCCTGCAGTCCACGCGGCACTCAAAAGTTGGCCACCCATGCGGGATATCCTATGGTCGTCCGTGCGAACGTGCTTTTTGGGTATGCCGCGACGTATCCACCGGACCCGCAAAACTGGTCGCGCCTCCCCGGATTTTTGGCGGAGTCCGATTAAGGTGGCATCGTGTGGCGTGCCGGCAATCATCATGACGACTTCCTGGAAGACCCAGCGGAGCAGTTGGAGGACCCTGCTCTCGCGCAGCAGCAGGTCACTGCTCCGCATGCGCTCAGCCTCGGCGACCCGAAGTTCACGGCCGTGAACGTCGCGGAACCGACGTGGGGCGGATGGCGGTCTCAACTGGCGAAAGTGGGTGGAGTGAACCCGCTCCTTCACTTCGTGGATGGGCCGTTGACGCGCATTGAGCTTGGTGCGACGCACCCGGGCGGGCTAGCGCAATTCATTACGGGGAAGACCACCCTTCTCTCAAGTCTCATTCGCGACGATGTCGCACTTCGCGCGGCCAAGCTGGCGGCCGGCGAGATCGCGGCGAAGTCGATGGAATTGTCGACCACTCGTGGCATCGACTCCGTGCACCTCGGGATCGGTGTCGCGGAGTGGCAGTTCGAGGATGTTGACTTCCGGGCGCCCATTTTATTGCGGCCGCTCGCCATCAGGCGATACGGCAATGATTTCGAGTTGCGTCTTCGCGGAGAGCCGCTCCTCAACCCTGCCCTTGCGGCGGCGCTTGAGGATCAGTTCCGCATTGTCCTCGATGCCCGCGGGTTTGTGGCTCTCGCCGAGCAGGATGGTTCGTTCAAACCGAACCCGGTCATCGACCGGCTGCGCGGTCTCACGCGCCACCTCGAATGGTTCAACGTTCAACCGAGGCTCATCGCCTCCTCATTTGCGGATGTCGCCAGCGGACTTGCCGCAGACGCCGTCGAACTTGAGCACCCCATCCTTGACGCGCTCGCCGGAAACCCGAGTGCGAAGTGGGCTGTCGGCGAGAGTCATAGCCCGGCGGAGGTCCACAATCCGGACCACCGCGCGCCGGAAACCGACACGCTTTTACTCGATGCCGATTCCGAACAGGAAGACGTTATCGCCCAGATCGCCGCAGGTAACTCGGTCGTCGTGAAAACGTTGCCAGGTACCGGAGGCACCCAGACGATCGTCAATGCGGTCGGTGCCCTCGTGCAACAGAACAAGCGCGTGCTTGTGGTGAGCCCACGGCGAGCGTCGCTGCAGGGTATCGCCCAACGGCTGGGAGACGTCGGATTAGTTGGGCTGCCCGTTGCGCCATCGACGCTGCGTCGTGACGTCATCAGAGCAATCGGGCGCAACGAGAAAGCGAAGGCGCCGAAGCTGGGTGAGATTGACGAGGCGCTTGTGCGACTGCGCAAGGTACTTATCGATTACCGGGGTGCCGTCTCGCAGGTCGACCCGGAACTGGGCGTTTCCGTACTCGATTGCCTCACCGAATTGTCCCGGCTTGCCCTCCTTCCGCAACCACCCTCGACGACGGCGCGGCTTGGCCGCGCGTCGGTAGAGCTCATGTCGAAGGGCCGAGAAAAGGCCGCCGACACGATGATCCAGGCGGCGAGCCTTGGCGAATTCAAATACGGGCCGGGTGACTCCGCGTGGTACGGCGCCTCTTTCTCCAGCGGCGAGCAGGCGACGCGGGCCCACGGCATCGCGAAACAGCTTTACCACGTTGAGTTGCCGCGCTTGCTCCAGAGGGCGAGCGAGCTCATCGCGGGCACGCGGATGCGACCGTTTGAGACCGTCGCGGAGCTTGGCGTCTATCTGCGACTGCTCACCGACATCCGGGACTCGCTCGACAAGTTCCTCCCGGTGGTTTTCGAACGTTCACTCAGTGAGCTCATCGCTGCGACGAGTTCGCGCAAGGAGTCTTCACACATGTCGTCGGCCAACCGTCGGCGGATGAAGCGGCTCGCGCGCGAGTATCAGCGGCCGGGCGCGCACGTGAGCGATGTCAACGATGCCCTAAGACGGATCCAGCAGCAGCGCTTCCTCTGGCAGAGATTCGCCGCAGAGGGAACCCCGCCGGAGATCCCCGTCGGAATCGCCGACGTACAGGTGGCGCACCAACAGGTGATGCAGGATCTCTCTGCGCTGGACGAGCCGCTTGGAAACCAGACGACTGCGAGCCAGTTAGCGAATGCGCCGATCGTCGACCTGATCGCCAAGCTCGCAAGTCTCGCGGCCGAATCGGATGCGCTTCACAATCTCCAGGAGCGCACAGCGTTACTTTCCACCCTGCGCGAGCTCGAGCTTGATCCGCTCTTGGCCGATCTGGCTTCGCGGCACATTCCCGAATCACAGGTGGCTGCCGAACTTGAACTGGCGTGGTGGCGATCGGCACTCGAATCACTTCTCGAGCGTGATCGCGCGCTTCTGGGCGCGAACACAGATGTACTTGATCGGCTCGAAGCCGATTTCCGTCTCGTCGACGAAGCGCACGCTGCTGGCAGTGCACAAATCCTCGCGTGGCAGCTTGCCGAGAACTGGAGTGTCGGTCTGGTGGACTGGCCGGATGAAGCGGCGGCACTCAAGCGCGTGCTGCGTGGAAGCTCTGCAACGTCACGCCAACTGCAGGAGGCAGCCCCGCACCTATCCAGGTCGATCGCTCCGGTCTGGATCGCCTCGCCTTACGAGGTTGCCGAGATTACGGACAGCCTGCGCTTCGACACGGTACTCCTCGTGGATGCGGGAGCCGTGACGATCGCCGAGAGTATCGGCGGCATCCGGCGGGCGAAGCAGGTTGTGGCGTTTGGTGATCCCGTGACGCAGACGCCAACCTCGTTCCAGATCGCGCTCGGTGACAACGACGAGCCCGAGCATACGGTCGAAGAACTGGACGAACTGCACGCGGCATCCGCGCTTGCGACGCTCGGCACGCTACTTCCCACACTCACACTTACCCGCAGTTACCGCGCCGGGGGTGAGGATCTTGCCGAGCTGGTAAACCGACGTTTCTACTCCGGTCGGATCGAGTCCATTCCGTGGGCGGGAAGTTTCCTCGGGCACGGAAGTATCCGCATCGATCACATTCAAAACGGTACCGGGATGCCGGATGACGTCACCGGTGCCGTCGAAAGCGTCGACGCGGAAGTCGATCGAGTGGTTGAGCTTGTTCTTGAGCACGCGGGACAGCGCCCGCATGAGTCGCTCATGGTCATCACAGCGAGCCCCCGCCACGCGGTGCGCGTGCAGCAGGCCGTGTTACTCGCACTGTCGACGCGTCCGGAACTTCACGACTTCATTCTTGGTGATCGGGCCGAGCCGTTCACCGTGGCCACGATCGAGCAGGCCGTTGCGGAAAGCCGCGACCGGGTCATCTTCTCGATCGGTTACGGGCGCACTCCGCACGGCCGGGTGTTGAGCGACTTCGGTGCCCTCGGTCGGCCCGGTGGCGAGAGGATGCTGGCTGCCGCGATGACCCGCGCGCGTCGCGCCATGGTCATCGTCACGTGCTTCGAAGCATCCGATATCGATGAGGAGCGCATGCGGTTCGGTGCGATCGCGCTCGCGGAGATTCTCACCGATGTCACCGCACGCACCCGGGTCGAGGCGGTTCCCGACGACAGCGATCCGATGCTTGTCGATCTTGCCCGTCGGCTCACCGCGCGCGGCCTTCGCGTTGCGCTCGGTCACAGAGGAAAGCTTGGACTCGTGGCCAACCACGGTGGAATGTGTCTCACCATCGAGACGGACACCGTCCTGCACGGTGCGAGCCTGCGCGAATCCCTTCGCCTACGTCCTGAGCTTCTCCGTCGCCTGGGCTGGCACTACCTGCGCGTGTACGCATTCGAATTATTCAGCAACCCCGATGCCGTCGCCGATCGGGTGATCAGAATGCTGGGCATGGAAGCCTCGCCGATCACGGAACCCATTTCGATCATGTACGCCCCATCATCGGGCACCGGGTAGCCGGTGGTCACCGGACGGCACGAAGCCGAAGGACCGCCCGCGGGGCGTGAATTCGATGAAGGGCACGGTAGCCAACCCCAATCCGATGAGGCGGAGGGGCGGGCCCGAGGGGAACACGCAGCACGTCGGCACAGACGCGTGTCGACGGCGGCCGTACCGGGCTCTGACTCGACGCCACAGCCGGAACCGCCGCGTCACGCAGAGGACGAGAACGATGACCGCCTGAAAGCAGACAAGCCCCCACACTGGGGTTGATGCCCGCTCAGCGGATCGTGACGTACCAGGTCAGCAACATTGTGGCGAGGAAGCCCACTACGTAGTTGATGCCCAGGAATCTTCTCCAACCGCGAGTGGCCGCCGCAGACTTTTCATCTGACACCGACCAGTATGGCGCGGCAGCAATCATGTACGGCACGGCGAGAACTGCTGCGAGGGGTCCCGGCCACGTCGTGACAAGCATGAGCAGGCCGGCGAGAGCCCACAATACGATGGCCAGTCGCACCGTGGCACGAGCGCCAACCACCGTCGCAATCGAGTGGATCCGGGCAGCGCGATCGGGGATGACATCCTGCACCGCACCAAAGGCGTGGCTCGCCATTCCCCACAGGAAGAACGCGGCGAGGATGGCGATAAGTGGCAGGGTTGGCGTGGCCGCAGCAAGAACGAGACCGTAGATTGCCGGGCTCACGAAGTGAAAACTGGAAGTCATGGAATCGAGGAACGGCCGCTCCTTGAAGCGCAGGACCGGGGCCGAATACGCCACGACGGCGAACATGCTGAGGCCGAGCACGAGCCAGCTCCAGGGGTTTCCCAGAATGACGAGGGCGAGGATGAACGGCAGTGTGGTCGCTGCCGACGCGAGGAGAATCGCCCGATGCCGCTCGCGGGGGAGCACGGCGCCCTGCGCCCCGCCCTTGCGGGGGTTCGCGAGATCGGATTCGAAATCGAAGACGTCGTTGATTCCGTACATGGCGAGGTTGTAGGGAATGAGGAAGAAGATCGTCCCGATGATAAGCCGCGCATCGATGACCCCCGCCGTGAGCAGGTACGCCGCAGCGAACGGGAACGCCGTATTGATCCAGCTCAGAGGTCGCGAAGCAAGGAGGAGGTAGCGGGTTGTGCCGGCCTCAGCCATGACTGCCGTTCGAGGGCCGCCGGCCACACAGCAACCAGAGAGCGGGAAGGAGGATCAGTCCCGCAACCGGATAGCTGAAGTCTTCGAGCGGGGCGAGTCCGATGGAGAGCCCCGTCACGTGTGAATCCGAGTACACCATGAAACCGAGGGCGATCATGATGTTGTCGAAAACTGCGGTGAGGACGAGGAGGGCAATGCCGGTGATCACCATCGGCACCCACCAGGTTCGAACGAGCTGACGGACACGGACGGTCCCCACCCGGAGTAGTGCTGTCAGTGCGACGGCGCAGGCGACCACGAGGAAAACTGCACTCAGCGCGAGGTAGATCATGTTTGCCTCCGCGAAGCGAGGAGGCGCTGTGCGCCGGTCAACACGACCACCGTCAGATAGCAGAGGAAGGTAAGGAAGAGGAGTTCTTCGAGGGGGAATTCTGGAGCAAGCACCAGCCCTGACATGAAGGCGGTTTCGCCGCGTGCGAAGATCCCGAATCCGATTCCGAAGAGGTCCCAGGTAACAAAGAATGCGAGGCCGAGCCCCAGTACCACTGCAGCGCGCCGGGGTGAGTTCCACAAGAACAGTCGGTAACGGTGGTCGAGAAGCGCCATACTGCCCAGAGCGCCGAGGAGCGCTCCAAGATACAGCAGGTTCACAGTGGCTCCTTAAGCGGCCCGGTAGAAACGTCGTTCCGAAGCCGTTTGATGACGAGCTCTGCGCTGATCAGGCACATCGGCAGCCCAATCCCGGGGACTGTAGAACCGCCAGCATAGTAGAGCCCAGTGACCTTCTTGGACCGGTTGCTGCCCCGCAGGAACGCGCTTTGGCGCAGAGTATGTGCGGGACCGAGCGCACTGCCGGACCAGGAGTTGAGGTTTCGCGCGAAGTCCGCGGGTCCGTATGTTCCTCGCACAACAATTCGATCCTCGAGGTCGGGAATGCGCGCCTTCTCCGCGATCAGTCGGATGGCGGCGTCGGCCGCACGCTCCACCCGCGGATCGCCCGCCCCACCGATGGTGATATCCGCCGGAACGGGGATGAGCAGGAAAAGGTTCTCGTGGCCTGCCGGCGCAACAGAAGGATCAGTGGCGCTCGGCTTGCAGACGTAGAGGGACGCTGGGTCTGGAATAGCCGTCGGGGATTCGAAGATGTCTGCGAAGTTCCGACGCCAGTCCGCGCTGAAGAAGAGTGAGTGATGGGAAATTTCGGGAAGGGCGCCGCGGACCCCGAGCATGACGAGAACTGCACCAGGGCCGGCGACGCGGTGCTCCCACCATGGTTCCGGATAGGTTTGCAGCGCCGCAGGAAGCAACTCTGTCTCGGTGTGGTGCAGGTCGGCCGCAGACACGACGATCGTCGAGGCGAGGGTGTGGAGAATGCCGGTGGTATCCCGGTAGCTGACGCCTGTGACTCGGGGAGCACGTTCATCACTCGTGAGTATCGCCTCGACGCGTGCACCCGTTTGGATGGTGACCCCTTCCTCACGGGCAAGCAGCACCATGCGATCGATGATCGTGCGGAATCCGCCCATGGGGTAAAGGACGCCCTGTTCCAGGTCCAGGTGACTCATGAGGTGGTACAGGCTGGGAGTCAGGTATGGCGAAGATCCAAGAAACACGGCAGGATACCCGAGCAGTTGGCGTAGTCGGTTGTCGGACACGCTGCGTGCAATGAAACGATCAAGCGGCTGAAGGAGCAATCGCGCAAGCCGCCCACTCCTGCGAAGGACATCCTTCGTCAGCAGAGTGCGGAACGTCGTGAAGTTGCTGTACAGGAATCGCGACAAGGCTATGCGATAGGTGTCTCCGGCGGAGTCAAGGTAGCGCTCGATCGCCGCGCGCGCACCCGGTTCGATGCTCTCGAACGTGTCGAGGTTCGTCTCCAGGTCGGCGACCACTTCCAGCGGATCGGGGTGGTCCTCATAGAACAGGCGGTAACTCGGATCGAGCTGGACGAGGTCGAGCTGTTCGGCCGAACTGGTTCCGAGAAGCCGAAAGTAGTGGTCGAAGACTTCCGGCATGAGGTACCAGGATGGGCCGGTGTCGAACCTGAACCCGGATGCCGACAGGGTACCCACGCGTCCGCCGGGTTGCGGAGCAGATTCCAGAAGGATGACGGCATAGCCTTCGCGCGCGAGGAGTGTTGCGGTGGCGAGGCCGGCAATTCCTCCTCCTATGACTGTCGCGCTGCGATGCATCTCCTCGAAACTCATGTGTTGTCTCCGTCATGGCGTCGCAGCCGCGATGAACCGATGCGAGCCTGAAGGAGAACTCTGGCCTTGGTCGCGGTGGGAACGATCACTCGGGTTTCCGCAAGCTTGGCAGCCGGAGTCAACCGCACGCGGCGCGACAGCTCGCTGAACAGCCCGTGGGCTGCGCGTACGGCCGTGCGGCAACCCTCCGGGAGATTGTTGATGACGAGCGCCGCATCATTAAGGTCTGCGTCAATATCGTCGACAAGTTCGCGTTTTTGCGCCTCGGTGAGGTGGGCGGGGTCGATTCCGGGAAAGTAGCTTCGCCCGAGCTCCCGCCAGTCGGCGGACAGGTCGCGAAGAAAGTTGATCTTCTGGAAGGCCGAGCCAAGCTTGCGCGCGCCGTGGACGAGAGTTTGTGGCGGATCATCCGCAGCCGAGCCGAGGAACACGCGCAGGCACATCACTCCGACGACTTCGGCAGAGCCATAGATGTAGAGATCGAGTTCGTCCTGGCTGAAGTCCACAGACGAGAGGTCTCGTCTCATCGACGCGAAGAACGGAGCGACGAGGTCTGGCCCGATCCCCGTTGCGCGCGCAGTTGCAGCAAAAGCGTGGACAACGAGGTTGGCACTGTAGCCACGTGAGATGGCGTGAAGTACGTCCTCTTCGAGACCATCCAGCACGGTGCGCTGCTCAGCGAGACTCAGGCCCGCCTGTTCGGCAGCCCCGTCCACGATCTCATCGGCGATTCGCACGAGGGCATACACGTCCTCGATACCCGGTCGGTACTCACGGTTGAGGAGGCGACTGGATCGACCAAAACTCGTCGAATAGTCCGTGATGATCCTGGAGGCGCTGTGATGAGCCGACCAGGAATACAACCCTAGAGCATCGCCGACCAGGTGTTTTTTACTCAGCGTTCCCGTCATGCCGCTCGCTCGGCACTCGTGCGAGCGACGCCGAGAAGACCATCGCGAAGTCCAGCGGGAAGGGCGGATGCGGCAATCACTCCGCACGCCTCTCCCGCGTATGCGGCGATGAGGTCCTCAACATACGCGCGCGCCCCGCACAATTCGAGCATCCCGCGAAGCAGGTCGGCCTCGTCGTGCGTAAGGTCCGGCTTGCCGAGCAGGTGGTCGACGGATGACCACGAGGAGGTCGACCGCGCATAGGCCACCAGTGGCGTGATCTTTTTCTCGCGGAGATCGTTGATCGTGCTCTTGCCTGTGACGGCCTCGTTTCCAAAGACACCGAGAAGATCGTCACGTAATTGGAAGGCGGTGCCCACAAGGTCACCGTACTCGCCCAGTACAGCCAGGACCTCCGGATCAGCACCAGCGAGGATGGCTCCGGCCCGAAGCGGGCCGCTGAACGAGTAACTCGCCGTTTTGTGAGAGCTCATTTGGAGTACTTGCGGTAGTTCTGACGACTGGAGCCCGGCGCTGAGCGCGACGTCGGCCAATTCGCCGGCGGCGGTGATGAAGACACTGTCGTCTAAGAGATCCAGAAGAGCCGAGCGTTGGCGCACTGGCATCTCGATCCGAGCGACCAAGGACTGAGCGAAGTGGATAAGGAGGTCGCCGGCAAGAATCGCCGAAGCCTCCCCCCATTGCCGGGCAAGCTGCTCACTCACGCCCGCAGCACGGGCGTGCTCTGCTTCGCCGCCAGCGAGGTTAGGTATTCCTCGCCTGAGTAGGTCATGGTCGATGATGTCGTCGTGGAGCAGAAAGGCGGTGTGCAGCAGTTCGAAAGCGGCCGCGACGTCAACGGCGGCGTCATCGTTTTCCCCACCGAGTTCGTGATGGGTTCGGATGACGAGCATCGGGCGGAACCGCTTTCCGCCGTCGCTGGCCCTGCGGGCCGCATCCCAGAGATGCGGATAGAGACTGCCATATCTCGTTGCGTGCACACGTCGCTCGTCGAAGAACCTCGTCAAGCGGGAATCCACGTGGACCCCGATCTTGGGGTTGAACTCGGTGAAAAGTGATGTTGTCATCCTGTCGCTCGATCCTCGAGGAAGCTCTCAGCGAATGCGTGTGGCGTTCCACCGAAGAACGGAAGCCGCATCGCATGAATGACAAGAAGTGGGCTGAACTCGTGTGGATATTCCCGAGCAATTTTCCCGAGCGCGAGCGGGTTTTCCCATCTGGCTTCCACCGCGTCGGCGAGCTGGGGTATTTCGTCGCTTGTGACGATGTAGCTGGGGTGAACTTCAGCAAGCACAGAGTCGGAGGATGAGTCGTTACCCAGCAGAGGAAGAAGCGGTTCCACGATCATGTTCAGGATGCCAAGTTGCTTTTCAGCGCACCGACGAACTGCGCTGGGGATGGGCTCGGCCGCACGCGGACTACCGGCGAACGAATGGCCCCAGGTGGGACTTTCCAACGCAGAAAGGGAATCTCGGATGATCATCACCCTCCCGTCGCTGCGTCGCAACGTTCCCGAGAATGAAAGGTGGTCGGGACTGGTCACAATATGGTCCTTTCGAATTTCACTAGCCAAGAAAGATAATAGCGTAGCATGCATCTTGCCAATGCAATAGGATGAGCGCATGCACAATGAGCAGGAAGCCGTCCCTTCATCGGTAGATCCGATGATCGACCCGCGAACAATCGATCCGGACCAGGTGTTGATCCCTCGCGACGGGATGGATCCTGCTGAACTCGACGCGATCATGGGTGTTCTCGCAGCTGTCCGCCGCTGGCGCGAAGCAGAACACCGTATGAGCGAGGAGTCCCGAAGCCACATGAAGCTCGGCGACAACGACATGAAGGCGATGCGCTTTATTATCGTGTCGACAAACCAGGGTAAGGCGGCGACTCCCGGTATGATCGCCGAGCATCTCGGCATATCCACTGCATCGACAACCAAGCTTCTCGACCGGCTTGCCGCAGCTGGCCACATCACCAGGTCACCACATCCGACCGACCGCCGGGCGGTGGTCATCACGGTGAACCCACACGCTCACCATGAGGTGCAGGAGAGCGTAGGTCGCCTTCACGCGCGCAGGTTCCAAGTTGCAGCGAAGCTGAACCCGCAGGAGAGAGAAGTTGTGATCCGTTTCCTCGATGAACTTTCTGCAACCGGGGATGTCCCCTGATGGTGCGCACTCGACGCGATTCCGCATCGCCGTCACCGCGCACACCGCTTCGTTGGTTAAGGATTGTGATTCCGGCGGTTCTCCTCATCCTTTGGTTTGCCGCTGCGGCGATGGGCGGGCCCACCTTCGGGAAGCTCTCGTCGGTATCGAGCAACGACCAGGCGTCGTTCCTTCCCGCCAGCGCGGAGTCCACAGAGGCTCTCACCTGGCAGAAAAAGTTCACTGACTCCAGCGCCATCCCGGCGGTGGTCGTTATTGAGTCCACCTCGAAGATCCCGCAGTCCGACCTCGCCAACTTCTCTTCGCTCGGAGAGAAGATCGGCGCCGTGAAGGGGGTCGAAGCACCGGTGTCAGGGCAGACGACGACCGTTGTCGGGCCCATTCCTTCGAAAGATGGACTTGCGATCGAATTCATCGTTCCCATCGCGGACTCCAATGGCCTCAAGACCGTTATCGCCGACATACGCGCGATCGTTGTGGGCGAGGTTCCCGCGGGCATGACGGGGTATGTCACGGGGCCCGCCGGGCTGACGGCCGACCTAGTGAACGCGTTTGGAGGAATCGACGGCATCCTGCTTCTGGTTGCCGCTGGGGCCGTCTTCCTCATCCTCCTGCTCGTCTATCGGTCCGTGGTGTTGCCGTTCCTGGTACTTCTCACGTCGGTTTTCGCGCTGTGTGCCGCCATTCTGGTGGTCTACGCCTTCGCCAGCTGGGGCTGGATCTCCCTGAGCGGCCAAAGCCAGGGAATCCTGTCGATTCTGGTTATCGGGGCGGCGACTGATTACTCACTCCTTCTCGTCGCACGCTACAAAGAGGCACTCACGCACATCGAGTCGCGCTGGAGCGCGATCCTGCGCGCCTGGCGTGCAGCCTGGGAGCCCATCGTCGCCTCCGGAGCGACAGTGATCATCGCTTTGCTGTGCCTGCTGTTTTCCGACCTCAACTCGAACAAGAGCCTCGGACCGATCGCTGCCATCGGCATCGTGTTTTCCCTTCTGGCTTCACTCACACTGCTGCCCACATTCCTCGTTCTGTTTGGGCGTGTGGCGTTCTGGCCGATCCGACCCAGGTTCGTTGCCGATTCTGATCGGGAACCGGAGGCAGCGGGTACGATTCTCGGCCTTGCCGGTGTGACCGGAATGTGGAAGCGCATCGGAACGCTGATCTCGCGCAGGCCGCGCGTGACCTGGATCGTCGCGCTCGTGCTGCTCCTCGCCGGCGGATCGGGGATCCTGCAGCTTCAGGCCAACGGCGTCCCACAGACGGACCTCGTCCTTACCCAATCGGATGCGGCGGACGGGCAAGCCGTCCTGGCCAAGCACTTTGATGCGGGTTCCGGGAGCCCGATCGTCGTGGTCAGTAACGAGTCTTCAGCTGAGGCCATCGTGAGCAAACTGGAGGCTACGAAAGGAATCAGTTCGGCATCGATCTTCACCGGAAACGCCCGGCCAAGCATGAACCCGAGCACTCCTCCACCTGCTCCCGTCCTTCGCGATGGCAAGGTTCTCATCAACGCGGTGCTGGACTATGAGGCTGACTCCGCCGCCGCAGAAGGCGTGGTGCGGGAGTTGAGAACTACGCTGCCGAGTGCGGATACATCCGTTTTGGTCGGCGGAGTGACCGCTATCGCTCTCGACACCAACAACACCGCACAAAGCGATCTGGTCAAGATCATCCCGATCGTGCTGCTTGTGATTCTGCTCATCCTCATGCTTCTGCTTCGAGCGATCGTGGCGCCGCTCGTGCTCATCGCGAGCGTCGTGATCTCCTACGGGACCGCGCTTGGCGTATCGGCGCTCGTGTTCAACCACGTCTTGGGCTTCTCCGGCGCTGACGCCTCGGTGCCGTTGTTCGGTTTCGTCTTCCTCGTTGCGCTCGGGGTTGATTACAATATCTTCCTCATGACGCGTGTGCGCGAGGAGTCGATTCGACTCGGAACACGTCCGGGCATTCTCAGGGGCCTCGGAGTCACGGGCAGCGTGATCACCTCGGCAGGAGTGGTGCTCGCCGCAACGTTCGCGGCGCTGGCGGTGATTCCGATCCTCTTCCTCGTCCAGATCGCCTTCATCGTGGCGTTCGGGGTGCTTGTCGATACGATCATTGTGCGATCGCTGCTTGTCCCTGCGCTGTCCTATGACATCGGAAAATCGATCTGGTGGCCGTCGCGGCTCGCCAGATCGACCGACTGATCCGAACTACTCGATGGTGTGTCGACCGGAGGCCGGCGACGCGAGAAGGTCCCGGATTTCGGTGAGGAGCTGGAGTTCGTCTGGCTTGACTTCCTCGTCCGACGCGCCAGCCTTGCGGCGGGCTTCTGAGCGCTCTTTGAGCTTGTTCACCGGCATCACGAGCGCGAAGTAGACCGCGGCGGCAACGAGTATGAACTGGATGGCCGCCGCAACCAGAGATCCGAAGAGTATCTCCGCCTTGCCGCCCGAGAGGGTCGGAATCGTGACGATCCATGCTTTGTTGAGGTTCTCGGCGTTGAAGAGCGCGCCGAGTGCCGGATTGAAGACCCCGGTGACCAGAGCGTTGACGATAGCGGTGAACGCGGCACCGATGACGACCGCAACTGCGAGGTCGATCACGTTGCCGCGCATGATGAATTCCTTGAACCCGTTGAACACAGTGACTCCTTCTCTTTGCTCTCTGTTCCTGCGTGGTGTCGTGATGGTTGTACTAGGTGGCGGCGCTGCTGTTCGTCGTCTTTCCTGTTCCACTCTTGGTGCCGGGGGTCGATGTCGCTGCCGCAGTTGTGGCGGCGGTCACGGGCTTATCTGGTGTTTTGGCCGGGGAAGATGAGTCTGAACCGCTCGATTCGGTTGCGCCCTTTTTGCCGGGCGGGGTGGCCCTTGAGTCATTGCGGTAGAAACCGGATCCGGTGAAGGACACACCGATAGGGCTGAAGACTTTGCGCAGAATTCCGCCGCATCGCGGGCACACCGTCAGTGACGAATCGGTGAACGACTGCTGCACGTCGAACGCGTTGTCACATTCGGTGCAGCGGTAAGAGTAGGTGGGCACTGGTTTCCTTAGTCGGTGTTTCTCGAGAAGCTGGTGATTCCCGTGGGAGTCACCACTCCATTGACACGCTTGTCGTGAAGTTCGCTGGGAACAGAGTCCATGAGTTCATTCTCGAAGATAACGGCGAACACCGGCGGGCACTTCTCCATCGAGCCCAGGGTTCGGTCAAAGTAGCCGCGACCCCATCCCATTCGCATCCCCGAGCGATCGACCGCAGCGGCCGGAACAATGATGAGGTCGACGTCATTGATGGCGATCGGGCCGAGTAGTTCGCCGACCGGTTCTGGCATCCCATCGATGCCCTCTTGCTCGGCATCGCCGGAAACTGCCCAGTCAAGAAGGCCGTCATCCCGGCTGACCGGGAGCAGAACCCTGATTTCCTGCTCCTGGGCCCAGACGAGGAACGGCCTGATGTTCGGCTCGTCCTGGGCTGGCAGGTATGCCGCGAGATAGTGGGCGTGGAGATCAGTGGCGAGGTCTACGAGGTTTTGCGTGATCGACTCTGTCGCATTGTCGCGCTCAGACGACGTCATCGTGCGCCGCCGCCCGCGGAGTTCTGCGCGAAGCGCCCGCTTCTGGTGGCTCTCGTCACCGTTCATCCAGCCAGTTTACGGTGACCGGGCGGGTAACCTTGCCCCATGGCATTTCAGATCACCAAGGCGGTCATCCCCGCAGCTGGGCTCGGCACCCGATTCCTGCCCGCCACGAAGGCGATGCCGAAGGAAATGCTCCCTGTCGTCGATAAGCCGGCCATCCAATATGTGGTGGAGGAGGCTGTTGCTGCGGGACTCACCGATGTCCTCATGATTACCGGCAGGAACAAGAGCGCTCTCGAAAACCATTTCGACCGTGTCGGTGAACTTGAGGCCGCGCTCGAACGCAAGGGCGACACCGTTCGCCTCCAGAAGGTTAACTATTCAACCGACCTCGCAGAAGTGCACTACTTGCGACAAGGCGATCCGCTTGGGCTTGGACACGCCGTTCTGCGCGCGAAAATGCACGTCGGGAATCAACCGTTCGCAGTGCTACTCGGCGATGACCTCATTGACGAGCGCGACCCGCTCCTCACACGGATGTTGGATGTGCAGCAGGAACGCAATGCTTCCGTAATCGCCCTGATGGAAGTGAATCCGTCGGTCGCACACCTCTATGGCATCGCAACGGTCGAATCGACAGACGATGATGACGTCGTGCGCGTGACCGGACTTGTCGAGAAGCCAGCGGAAGGAACGCAGCCCTCGAACTTCGCGATCATCGGCCGTTATGTCCTCCGGCCGGAAATCTTCGAGGTCCTCGATCACACTGAACCGGGCAAGGGCGGTGAAATCCAGTTGACCGATGCGTTGGAAACCCTTTCGACGGATCTGTCAATAGCGGGCGGCGTGTACGGTGTGGTGTTCCGCGGTCGCCGCTATGACACTGGTGACCGGCTCGATTACATCAAAGCCATTGTGCAACTTGCCGTTGAACGGCCCGACCTCGGACCGGACCTGCGCCCATGGCTCCGCACGTTCGCCGCAACACTGGACTGAATCGTGATCATCCCCACTCTGCACGACGGCGCCGTAACGATTCGCGGCATCCGGGTGAGAGATGCTCGACGCCTGGAACGCGAACTGCTCGACAATCGCGGCTGGCTTCGCAAGTGGGAGGCAACCAATCCGCACGGTCCGATGAACTTTGATGTGCGATCCAGCATCCGGAGCCTGCTCACCAACGCGCGGGCGGGCCTCGGCCTGCCGTTTGTCATCGAGTATGAACATGCTCTTGCCGGGCAATTGAATGTCTCGTCGATTTCCTGGGGGAGCGTGTCATCGGCGACCATCGGTTATTGGGTGGCGGAGCGATTTGCAGGCAAGTCGGTGACGCCCACGGCTGTCGCGCTCGCGACAGATTACTGCTTCTACCAACTTGGTTTGCACCGGATGGAGATTTGCATCCGCCCGGAGAACGAGCCGTCGCTTCGGGTCGTGGAGAAGCTCGGGTTCCGCTATGAAGGACTGCGTCGGAGCTACATCCACATCAACGGGGATTGGCGGGATCACTTCTGTTTTGCTCTCGTGACCGAAGAGTTGCCGGTCGGCGTGCTGCGTCGCTGGCTGGACGGCGATGTGCCGGCGGGGGCAGGGGTTGTCCCGGCATCTGACCGAGAAGCAGCGCAGTACCCTCGTCGGTAGGCGGCGCCACGGCGCGCCAGAACGGACTTTGGGTACCCCCGCCCTACCGTTGAGCCATGGGTATTGACGGAGTCGGATCGAGCGTTGTTATTGCCCTCGCAGCAGTGCTCTGGTTCCTTTATCTCGTTCCCACCTGGTTGAAGCGTCAGGAGTATCTGGCGACCGAACGCAATGCTGTGCGCTTGCAGCAGACGATGCGCATTCTGGCCGAAAGCGCGGAGGTGCCCTCAGTTGTGCGCATCGAAGCCACTGCGCGCACGGTCGCTGCACAGCAACGTGCACTGCGTAAACACCAGCGGAATGCGAGAGTGAACGTGTCTTTCCCGTTACCCGAGCAGTCCGGGTTCGGCGGCAACTCGGCTTCTCGGTCGATGGACCCCGCGCGCCGATTGCGGCGTTCCCGCGCCTTCGCTTCAGGTGTGCTGATGGCGGCACTGGTCTCAGCGGGTTTTGGCGGGTTCGCCCTTGTTGCGGATGGCAGCTGGATACTGTTTGCGGGTTCGGTCGTGGTCTCGGTCGGCGCGCTGATCCTTCTGGGCCAGGCGGCAGCCGTGACGCGAGCACGAGCCGAACTCCGTCGCGCCGCAATTGCGACGCCCACTGCCAGTGACATCCATGATCATGCCGACTATGCGCCAGCGAGGCGAACTGCGTGGACCCCGGTCCCCGTCCCCACCCCGCTCTATCTTTCGCGGCCAACCTCGGCGGTGTCATCTGCGGTATCCCAAGCGGCACTCGCTCGGACGGCCGAGCGGAAGGTCAATTACGTGGCCGAGCTCCGCGCCGCGGCTGCGGAGGCGGAGCGCGTACTGCGAGAGGCCCAGGCATCAC
The DNA here is from genome assembly GCA_039923755.1 of Terrimesophilobacter sp. Classification (GTDB taxonomy): domain Bacteria; phylum Actinomycetota; class Actinomycetes; order Actinomycetales; family Microbacteriaceae; genus Terrimesophilobacter. Next base: position 17,111 of record JBDTCD010000013.1, read on the forward strand.
CGGAAGTTACGCGCATCGAGCGCCCCGCTGCGTCGTCGACTGCGGCTGTGAGGCCCAGCCGTTTCGCGTCGATGGGTGTACTCGACTCTGCAGATGCCGCACCGGCCGACCTGGATGAGATCTTGCGTCGTCGTCGCGCGGTCGGCTGATCTCGACGCGTGATAACGTAGCTACGCATCATCCGGGGCTATGGCGCAGTTGGTAGCGCGCTTCGTTCGCATCGAAGAGGTCAGGAGTTCGAATCTCCTTAGCTCCACCACCTTCACCCCTCTGGACCAGCGTTTAAGGGGTGGAGTCCTTCATTTCCGGGATCGGCTCCTTCGGGAGCTTGCGCACTCGGGCGCGGCGGCGGCGGCGCTCCGGGATCATGGAGCGCATCTCCTCGAGCTTGCCGAAACACAGCAGCCGGTCGCCGGCTTCGAGCACGACATCCTTCTTCGGGTTCGGGATAACGCTTGTGCCGCGGTGCAGGGTCAGCGTGGTGATGTCCCGCTCCCAGAGGCCCGCCTCGCGCATGGTCTTACCCACGAGATCGGCACCCGCATGCACGAGTAGTTCCGCGACGCCGTAACCCGTCGACACGCTCAAACGTTGACGAACATCCACCTCGGGGAATGCCACCTGGTTTCCGATGTGGTCGATGATCGCGCCCGCGACATCCAGCCCTGTCGCGCGCTCGATGCCTTCGAGCCCTGGGGAGGAATTCACCTCCATGACGAGCGGGCCATCATTGCCCTCGAGCATGTCGACGCCGGCGACCCGAAGGCCCATGATCTGTGCCGACCGCACAGCGGCTTGTTCGTATGCCGCCGTCAACTCCACCGGTTCCACGGTCCCGCCGCGGTGCACGTTCGAGCGGAACTCGTCTCCCACGGCCACACGTCGCATTGCTGCGACAACCCGGTCGCCCACGACCAGTGCGCGAATGTCGCGACCTCGGCTCTCCGAGATGAAGCTCTGGATGAGCACGTTCTGCTTCGTCGAGTGAAGGGTTTCGATAATCGCCTCGGCGACCTTCACCTCCGGCGCGAGGATCACACCAATCCCCTGAGTGCCCTCGAGGAGCTTTATGACGACAGGTGCCCCACCGACGCGTTCTATTGCCCCGCGCACATCTCCGCGATTGTGGACGAACGCTGTGGCCGGCATAGAAATGTTGTGGCGGGAGAGAATCTGGGTCGCGCGGAGCTTGTCGCGCGAGTTCGTGATGCCGTTCGCGGTGTTCGGAGTGTATACATCCATTTGCTCGAACTGCCGCACCACCGCGGTGCCGAAATAGGTGATCGAGTTTCCGATGCGCGGCAGTATTGCGTCGTAATCGGACAGCAGTTTGCCGCGATATTGCAGGTCAGGCTCAGGACCCGAAAGGTCGATGGCAAACCGGAGAGTGTTGAGCACCTTCACCTGGTGGCCGCGTTGAGCGGCCGCCGTGCGCAAGCGCTGCGTCGAATAAGCCTGCGGCGCTCGCGAGAGAATAGCCAGTTTCACGGTGTGCCCCTGCCAAGATGGTGTGGTGAAAGTCGAACACCATTCAAGCACCATCGTGGGGTGGCGCGAGTGGGTGAGCCTGCCGGGAATCGGTGTGCCCTGGATCAAGGCCAAACTCGACACCGGCGCACGCAGTTCTGCCCTCCACGCCTACGACATCGAAGAGGTCTCAGACGGTGAGCGCGTGCGTTTCAAAGTGCGTCCGTGGCAACGGTCGATGGAGGACATCGTCGACGTTGAGTGCCCAGTCCATGACCGCCGCAGTGTGCGAAGTTCGTCCGGTCACACCGAGGATCGCATTGTGATCCTGCTGGAGGTGGAGATCGCTGGGCGCAATGTGATCGCGGAAACGACGCTCAGCCAGAGGGACCAGATGGACTTCCGGATGCTCATCGGGCGCGAAGCGCTCCGCCAGGGGTTTCTCGTGAACCCGCACAAATCTTTCGTCACCGGACGTGCGCCGAAGCTTGTCCGCCGCCGCAACCGGGATCGAGCCTGAACCAAACCTGCTTACTTGAGCAGCCGGGACAGAACGCGGTCGGCGAGTGGTTTGCCGCCGGTCTGGCAAGTGGGGCAGTACTGGAATGTCGAATCCACGTAAATGACCTGCCGCACAGTGTCGGCGCATACCGGGCAGGGTTGGCCGGTCCGTCCGTGCACCTGAAGGCCGGATTTCTTCTCCTGCTTGAGTTCGGATGCGGCAAGGCCGTCCGCGCGCTCGATCGCACCCCGCAGGGTTGATTGCATCGCGGCGAAGAGGCGTTCGGTGTCATTCGCGTTCATGCTTGCGGGCGTGAAGGGAGACATCCGCGCGGCGTGGAGAATCTCATCGGAGTAGGCGTTGCCAATTCCGGCGATCACCGACTGGTCGCGCAGGAGGCCCTTGATCTGCCTGCGTCCGCCTGCTTCGAGGATTCCCGCAAACTTCTGAAGGGTGAAAGCGGCAGAGAGCGGATCCGGGCCGAGGCGAGCAATACCAGGTACATCGAGTGGCGAGCGGACAACGTAAATTGCGAGGCTCTTCTTCGTCCCCGCCTCCGTAACGTCGAAGCCTGACCCCCTGGTGATACCTGTGCCGTCGTCGAGAACGAGCCGCGCAGCAAGCGGGGTCCTGCCTGGACGACCCGAGAACTGCGGTGCTGCCTCCCGCCACCGTATCCACCCGGCACGGGCCAGGTGGATCACCAGATGGAGGTCGCCAATGACGAGGTCGAGGAACTTTCCGTGGCGGGCGACATCCGTCACGACGTGGCCGCTCAGCGCCGACAACGGGGGCTCAAAAGTCTTGAGGGCCGCGAAGGCGAGGATGTCGACTCGCGCGACGGCGCTACCGGTCAGTCGCGTGCGGAGGTCTGCCGCAAGAGCGTGGACTTCCGGCAACTCTGGCATCGATCAAGTCTGCGCCTGAGTGATGCGGCAGTCCACACCTCAAATTTTCGCAACCAGCGCTCACCGCGGTGAAGCTTTAGTGCAGGTTAGGGGTCCAACCGATCGCGGGAGCGATGTGGTGAGCAATGGTCTCGAGCAGATGCGTGTTGTTGGCGACACCCAACTGGTTGGGGACGGTGATGAGCACCGTGTCCGCCTCGCGCACGGCGGCATCTTGCACGAGTTCTTCGACGATCGCGTCTGGCTCCCCGATGAAACTCTTGCCGAATCGGGCGAGGCCGCCGTCGAGGTGTCCGACCTGGTCGCTGCGTTCGCGCGAGCCCATTCCACCGAAGTACTCGCGGTCGAGGTCGGTGACGATGGGGAGGATGCTGCGGCTCACCGAGATGCGCGGTTCGCGGCTCCAACCCGCCTTCTTCCAGGCGTTTCGATAGAGCGTTATCTGTTCGGCCTGCAGCTCGTCGAACGGCACACCCGTGTCCTCGGTGAGAAGCGTTGAGCTCATGAGGTTCATGCCCTGCTCCGCAACCCACACGGCACTGCTGCGGGTACCCGAGCCCCACCAGATGCGTTCGGACAGCCCGGCGGATTGCGGCTGGATCGCGAGTGCACCATCCGTCCCCGTCATCTGCGGATTCGCGCGCGCGACCCCCGCGCCACCAATCGCGGCGCGGAACAGTTCAGCATGCGAGCGAGCCAGGTCGGCGTCGGTTGTCCCGTCTTCTGGCACGTGGCCGAAGGATTCGTAGCCGCGCAAGGCAGGCTCGGGTGACCCTCTGCTGATCCCCAGTTGCAGTCGGCCCCCGCTGATGAGGTCGGCGGCAGCCGCATCCTCTGCCATGTAGAGGGGATTCTCGTATCGCATGTCGATGACGGCAGTGCCGATCTCGATGTGTTTCGTGCGCGCCCCGATGGCGGCGAGCAACGGGAACGGCGAGGCGAGTTGCGGTGCGAAGTGGTGTACCCGCACATATGCGCCATCGATTCCAAGCTCTTCCGCGGCGACCGCGAGGTCGATTGTCTGCAGCAGCGCATCCTTCGCGGTTCGAGCCTGAGAACCAGGGATCGCCTGATAGTGGCCGAAGGAGAGGAACCCGATGCGCTTCACACTGTGAACAGCGCCGAAAACCGGTTCAGTATTCCCGTGTGCCCGACCACGAAATCAAGCGTCAGCGGAGCAATCAGGTGAGATGGTCGAAGTCTCCTCTGACCCACGCGATATAGCGATCGGCGGACCGCCTGACGGCTGCGTGTGCATCGGTTCTCACAGGTTGGCCGAAATTGCCGTACATGCGGTCGTAGTCGAATGCGTTTACGGCGGTGACGACTCGCTCCACCACGGCCGCGGAGAGCGGGATGTCGTTGGGGTAGCTGCGGAGGAACGTGACCCACTGCTCGCTTGGTCCCGGGAAGATCGTGTCGCCGGAAAGGAGAACGCCTCTGCCGTCTGCGCCGGTGAAGTGCAGGACAGTGCTGCCGGGAAAGTGTCCGCCAACCGTGCGCAGCGTGACGCCAGGGAGAACTTCGAGATCGCCGGACCACGTGCTGATGACCTGGTCATCCCGCTGCACCCACTCGCGATCGGCCTCGGCGACAAGCACGTCCACGTGACCAAGTGCGTGCGCCCACGAGACCTGAGCGCCAAACATATGCGGATGACTGGCGACGATCGCCACCACGCCGCCGAGTCCGCGGATCCACTGGACAGCCTCGTCGTCCACAAAGCCGGGCGGGTCCCAGAGCAGGTTTCCCGGATCCGTCTGGATGAGATGCCCGTGTTGCCCGATGCCCACTTTCGGCTCGGCCCACAGCGCATGCAAACCGGGCTCTACCGGGGTGTGCGTGATCCGGTGGCCATCAGAGGCCAACTGTTCCAGTGAGGTCCATGCCTGACCGGATGGAGGAACATACTGCCGCTCGTCCTCGCAGATAACACATCGTGCCGGAGGAGCTCCGGATTCCGGGTACTCGACGGCACAGGCTTTACAGATCCACAGTGGCATCACCACACGATATCAAGCCCCGGTTACACCGTCTGCCCGACGAGAAAGTGCCAGCCAAGCCACCACCAGAAGAGCAGGATACCGATTCGTGCCGAGCGGGTCGCCATCACATGGTCGACCATCGACGTGAGTGATGTGAGCCGTTGCGGATCGCGTTTTGCGATGACTTCCAACACGCCGATCGCAACCAGGCAGGCCAGGAATCCCCCGATAGTGATGAGGCGAATCGTCATCGTGGCCCCTGACCGCGTCCGCGCCTCAGGAACCAGATGCCTGCGAGGAGCCAAAGTCCGGTGAAAATGATGCGCCCGGTGAGAGTGTCAACGTAAGGGTCGAGCAGCAGGGAAATGCTCGGATGCTCGAACATGGCCTCTGGGGAGGGAAGGCCCAGCAGGTAAGAGGAGACTTCAATGAGGCAGCCGATCACGCCGACGGCCGTAAAGAGGATGATCGCGTTCCTCAGTGACTGAGAATTCGCGGACGGCGCCCCACTGGACTCCCACGCGACGACGACCACGTACGCGCCGATCGAGCTGACGATGAGTCCCTCGGCGAGCCCGTGGCGCGGCGCGAGGATGAGCAAGACCCCGAGCACAACGGCGAAACCCGCCACGGTGAACAGCTGCGGCAGGGCCACTGAGGGAATCCTGAAGTGTACCCAGCCGATGCCATCGGCAATGAGCACGAGTGCGATTACCAGAAAGAACGCACCGTCAACGGGGGCACCCCGAAGGAAGTGGAACAACGCTGTGACGAAAACCACCACGGTCCACGGCTCGGCAATCCGCTGAAGAAGCGTGCTGTGCCTCGTCGACGATAGGCTCGGGTGCTTGGCCATAGCTTCAGGCTACGCCCGTCGCCGTGTCCCGCCGCATGCCTCGAATCGATCACGCATAATCGATAACGTGACGAGAAATACGGATGCGGAAAGCCCACTGGCGCACCTCGGTCGCGAAATCGAGTTGCTCGCCACCTCCGCGCTCGTGCGGCCCGAGACGACAGAGGAACTCTTCGATCGTGCCGCAGTGCTGCGCGATAACGCCATGGGGATCATCTATGACGGCGACAGCTCGACCGACGAGGAGCGCATCGGGAGGTTGCTGGCGTTATTGCCCGCGCTCCTGACCGTCGTCGATGAGGCGCGGGACACGATCGGCCGGTTGCGGGAACTTGCGGGCGAGGACGATCCCGCGAAGGTGGTCAGCCCATACGACGCTGTCGGACGCTCCGCCCCCTCGCGCCCTGACTGGAACGCGTAGCGCAGAGGGTTACTGGGCGTGGCGGCGTCGCGCGAGCTTCACCCACGTCACGACGACGACGGCAATGATGCCGGCGGCAATGAGCCACGGTACGAGAACTCCAATTGCCACGAGCACTGCAGACCAGAAGCCAACGAAGGCGCCCCAGCCGGTGATCAGTCCAGTCCAAAACGTGTCCGGTGTCTCGGCCGGGGTGTCCTTCTGCGAGATCAGCGAGAGGGCCACCGTCGACAGCTGCACCTGGTCATCGAGACCGCGCTTCTGCGCCTGGAGGCTCTCGAGGTCCGCCTGACGCTGGGACAGAGCGGACTCGATGGCGAGAAGGTTGTCAGTGGAACTCGCCTTTGCCATGAGGGTGAGGAGGCGGTCGACGGAAGTCT
>JBDTCD010000014.1:0-6801 GCA_039923755.1 Terrimesophilobacter sp.
TCAGTCGAGGCATCCGCACTAGAGGATTCTAGTTTGCGCCCTGTTCGGTGTCTTCACGGGCATGGCTGTACTCGGGCCATTTCTCCATGGCCTCGTTCTGTTCGGCGTGCGTGAGCTCGCGTTCGAGCGCGTCATAGTTCGTGTTGGGGCTGAAGTACTTCAGCTCCCTGGCAACCTTGGTGTGCTTGGCCTTCTGGCGACCACGTCCCACGGGTGACCCCCTTACGATTCAAGCCTGAGTACACACGAAGATGCTCAGAATTCGCCTACAAGGATTCCAAAACTAACTTCCAACTTTAGCATGCAGGAGATCACTCTCCGAGTCCCAAGGATGGCCGGGTAACGTAAACGTGTGAGCCCCGCTTCCTCCCATCCTTCTGCCGTTGTCATCGGCGCCGGCCAGGCGGGCCTGTCGGTCTCGTTTTACCTGCAGCGGCTTGGTCTCGAGCCGGGAACCGACTTCGTGGTGCTCGATCGCGGCCCCGGATCGGGCGGCGCGTGGCAGCTGAGATGGGCCGCGTTGAGGGTCGGATCGGCTCACCGCATCAATGACCTGCCGGGGATGGACGCGCTCGGGCTGACCTTCGAAGAGGCGGATCGCACTCTGCCGGCAAAGGAGGTGGTGGCCGACTTCTACCGCCAGTACGAAGACCACTACGGCTTCCATGTCGTGAGGCCCGCCGACGTGCGTTCCGTGTCCAACCGCGAACTCGATCTTGTCGTCCAATATGTCGACGGTGACGGCGCCATCCACGAGATCGTGACGGATGTGGTGGTGAACGCGACCGGCACTTGGGGTTCGCCCTTTATCCCGTGGTATCCGGGCAGGGACTCCTTCGCGGGCCGCCACCTCCACACCGCGGACTATTCTTCCGCAGAGGACCTCCGGGATAAGAACGTGGTCGTCGTGGGTGGGGGAACATCGGCCATCGGCTTCCTCTTGGAACTCGAGGGAGTTGCAGCTGAACTCACCTGGGTCAGCCGCAGCCCGATCGAGTTCCTTGACGAAAGCGAGCTCAATCTTGAAGCGCGAGGCGCTGCAGTCGCTATGCAGGATGAGGCGGCACGTGCCGGACGGGCACTGCCAAGCATCGTGAGCGGGACCGGCGTCCCCAGGACTCGTCGAATCCAAGCGGCCATCGACCGCGGACTGCTGCAGACAAGGCCCATGTTCGACTCGATCGAACCCACGGGGGTGCGCTGGCCTGACGGCACATTCCAAAAGGCGGATGTAATCCTCTGGTCGACAGGATTCCGCCCGGAGCTGCGCCACCTTGCTCCGCTTAAGCTCCGGGAGAAGGAAGGCGGAGTCACGGTGGGGAACGGCTCATCGTGGAAAGATCCGCGTATATTCTTCGCAGGCTATGGGCCTCAGGCAAGTACGATCGGTGCGAACCGCGCTGGACGTCAGATAGCGCGACAGGTCATCGCCACGCTGAGCCACATCTGACCGTCGCTCCTGTGCTCTGAACGAAAACGACGGAGTTTCAAGCCAATCACACCGGTATATGTCCAAAACGGCGCCGGCAGCGCGATTCTCCTTCGTTTTCGTTCAGGCAGCAAGGAAGGCAGCGAGCGCGTGCAACAGCCGGTCGACGTCGCCGGCGTTTGTGTACGGCGCAAGGCCGACTCGCAATCCGCCCTCGTCACCTAGGCCAAGCCGCCTGCTGGCTTCCAGCGCGTAGAAGTTTGACGATGGCGCGTCGACACCGCGCGCGGCAAGGAACCTGTACGCGTCGACCGTGTCACGTCCATCAATGGTGAGGAGAAGTGTCGGTGTTCGAAGTGCTGCACGTGAATGCACTGTGACGCTGGGGAGTGCGGCGAGGCCGTCCTCGAGCTGGGCCAGAAGGGCATCCTCATGGTGCTCAAGCCGTTCGAACGCATCAGTGAGCTGCGCGCGTCGGGACGAGTCCGGTGTGACGCCGCCGCCGATAGTCGAGAGATAGTTGACCGCGGCGGCGACTCCCGCGAGCAGCTCGTAGGGGAGGGTGCCGAACTCGAATCGCTCCGGAACCTGGTTCGTGGACGGCAGGAGCTTGTCGGGGAGGAGCGACTCCAGCAGCGCCGGCGAGGCGGCGAGTGCTCCAAGGTGCGGTCCGAGGAACTTGTACGGTGAGCACGCGAAGAAGTCGGCACCGAGGGCCGCCATGTCCACGTGCGAGTGTGCAGTGAGGTGGACTCCGTCGACGTACACCATCGCACCCGCGGTGTGTGCTGCAGCCGCGATCGCTGCTACGGGCGGCTTCGTCCCGATCAGGTTGGAGGCGCCGGTTACGGCGACCAGTCGTGTGCGATCGGACAGAACGGTCCCCACCTCGTTTAGCTCTGACGTCTGCGGGTCGAAGTCGAGCCAGCGGACCGTCGCTCCCGTCCGTTCAGCGGCCTGCACCCAGGGGCGGATGTTGGAATCGTGGTCAAGTCGCGTCACGACGACTTCATCGCCCGCGGTCCATGAACGCGAAATCCACCGCGAGAAGTCGTAGCACAGCTGGGTGGCACTGCGACCAAAGACGACACCGCGCGGATCGCCCCCCACCAGATCCGCGATTGCCTCACGCGCTTCGATAACGGTCTTCTCCGCGCGCAACTCGCCGGCCGTGATGGTGCCGTGGTTGGACAGTGGGCCCCGCAGCGTCGCCGATATTGCGTCAATGACCGCTATCGGCGTCTGTGTTCCGCCGGGTCCGTCGAAGTGGGCAGAGCCGCCGGCGAGGGCGGGGAAGTCGGCGCGAACGGAGTCAATGTCGTAGGTCATGACTCGAATCTATCGGGAGGATCAGCCTGCGAAGAGCGCGTAACCTGCAGCGCACGCGCCAAGCCCGACCACGAGGTTGGCCCCCACGCTCAGAGATGCCGCACGCCACCGACCGTGCGTGAGGAGCTGGATCGTTTCGACGCTGAATGTGCTGAAGGTTGTGAGCCCTCCGCACACCCCGGTAAGAACGATGAGCTGGACCTCTTCGGACATCCCTGAATTCTGGGCTAGCCCAAGGACAACCCCGCCGAGGGCTGAGCCGACCACGTTGACGATGAGGACCGCCCACGGGAAACTCTCGGCCGTCGATACGCGCACCATCGCCAGCGAGACGAGATAGCGCGCCACCGCGGCAACTCCTCCCACCGCGAGGGTGACAACAACCAGGACAGTGCTCATTCGTCGACCCAGTCGATCGCGGTGGACACGCGTCCGACGCGTAACCCGATCGCGGCGGCGGCGAAACCGAGCACAAGCGAGAGCACGAGATATGCAACGGCGAGTAACCAACGGCTATTAGCGGAGAGGGAGATCACCGAAACCATGACGGCAGAAAACGTCGTGAACGAGCCGAGGAGCCCAGTTCCGAGTCCAGCCTTCATCCACGGTTCAGCTGCTGACCAGAACCTGGCGACGAGGAGCCCGAGCAGGAATGCGCCGAGCACGTTCACCATCAGGGTGCTAAACGGAAAGTCAGTGTTCCCGTGCGGGATCAGAATGTCAGCGAGCAGCCGGAGGCCGGTACCCATCAATCCACCGACGAGAACCGCCACCAGCTGCCTCACGTCATTATCGCTTTCTGCCCGGGAGTTCCGCAGGGGGAAGCGGCTTGCGGATCACGGCGCGGCGCACTGGCTCGCCTCGCCGTTCCTGCCCAGGTAGCGGTCGGCCGGGCCGCGAATACAAGACTTTTGTCGAATCCAGGAGCCACGGCACGAGCGCTATCGTCACGCCGTGGACCAGCATGAGTTTGTGGCGGATGCGACGGGCCTTGTGGTTGTGCAGAAGGTTTTCCCACCAGTGACCGACGATGAATTGCGGCATGTAGATCGTCACAACCTCGGAACCATGCGACTCCCGGCGCTTCTTGATGTATTTGATAAGCGGGAAGCTGATGTCTCGATACGGCGACTGGATGACGTGAAGCGGCACTTCGATCTTCATCTTCTGCCACTGCTTGCGCAGGAGGGCGGTCTGTTCATCGTCGATGGAACAGTGCACAGCTTCGATGCTGACGTGCCGCGCAGCGATGGCGTAGTCAAGGGCTTTGAGCGTCGGCTTCTGCAGACGGCCGACCAGGACAATCGCGTGATCGCCGTTGGCGCCGAAGATCGTGATGTCATCCACCGTGAGGTCTCGTTCAACCTTGCCGTAGTAACGGTTCACCCCGAGCATGAGGACGAAAAGAATTGGTCCGATCACGAACACAAGCCAAGCGCCGTGCGTGAATTTTGTGACCGTGACGACGATGAGCACCGTGGCGGTCAGCAGAGCGCCAAAGGTGTTGATGGAGAGGCTGCGGATGATCTGACTACGCTTCATCGTCATGGGGGCGCCTGCGGCGCCCTCGCGCAGCGTCCGGAGCCAGTGCCGTATCATCCCCGTCTGTCCGAACGTGAACGAAACGAAAACACCGATGATGTAGAGCTGAATCAGTGCGGTGAGGTTCGCCTGGTAGACGACCAGCAGGATGCCGGCCCCGAGTCCCAGCAGCAGAACACCGTTCGAGTAGACGAGGCGGTCGCCGCGCGTCGACAGTGACTTCGGCGCGTAACCATCACGGGCGAGCACCGACCCAAGAAGGGGAAAACCATTGAAGGCCGTGTTGGCGGCGAGGAGCAGCACCGCCGCAGTGGTTGCTTGCAGGACGAAGAACAAAATCTGGGTGTCACCGCCGAAGACGGCTGCGGCAAGCTGAGCCATGACGCTGCGCTGCGGTTGGGTAGCGCAGTTCGCCAGTCCGATGAGGTTGCACGGGTTCTCCGCGTAGTGCACCCGGCTGACGAGGGCGAGGGTCGTGACACCCACAAAAAGGGTGATCGCGATCCCGCCCATGAGGAGGAGCGTGCGTTTCGCGTTCTGGATCTTCGGGATACGGAACGCGGGAACACCGTTGGCGACCGCTTCGACCCCGGTGAGGGCGCTGCATCCGCTCGCAAACGCGCGGAGAAGGAGCAGGACCATTCCCACCTGGGTGAACTGTTCCGCCTTGACCGCGTACTGTGCTGATTCGGCGACGGGAGAATCGCCGAGCGCCATCCTGACCACTCCCACGATGATCATCAGGAGGACGCTTGCAATAAAGAGGTAGGTGGGAAGGGCGAAGGCTTTGCTGGATTCGCGCACTCCGCGAAGGTTTACGGCGGCCAGCAGGATGATGAATCCGATGGCCATTTCCACCCGCCACGGGTTCAGGCCGGGGAGTGCCGAGATGATGTTGTCGACACCACTCGCAACCGACACGGCGACAGTAAGGATGTAGTCGATGAGTAGCGCGCTCGCGACAACGAGCCCAGCCTTCTCACCGAGATTCTTGTGGGCGACCTCGAAATCGCCGCCTCCGGAGGGGTACGCCTTGATCAATTGCCGGTAAGACGCCACGACGGTGGCGAGAACCACCACGACTGCTGCAGCGACCCACGGCGCGAAGGTGAGGAAGCTCAAGCCCCCGAGAGTCAGGATCATGAGTAGTTCCTGCGGCCCGTATGCCACGGAAGACAATGCGTCACTCGCGAAAATAGGTAGCGCGAGGTGTTTCGGCAGCAGTTGGCCCTCGAGCTTGTCCGAGGAGAGAGGTTCGCCGATCAGCCATCGTTTCGGCGACCGGACTTCGTTAGTCACGAGGTGCGACACTACTCCTCTCACGCCACGGCGCAAGTCCACCCGCTGGTGCCATAGGCCCTAGTCGGTGCGGAAGAGACTGAGGCGCACTCCGTCGAGCTTCTCTTTGAGGGCGTCGACAGTCTCTGATGTCAGTTTATCGCGTGCCGCCATGCTGCGAAGATCTGCGCGCAATTGGTGGCGGAAGTCATTGAGGAGCACCTCGGCATCTCGCAGTCTCGCACTGCTCGTGCCCCGGATGTCGGTGTGTATGGTGCGCCCGGTCTCCCTGGATTCTGTGCGGGCCTCGCGCGCGGCCGCGGCGAGGTCTGCGCGCAGGCTCTTCATCGCCTGGTTGACACTCAGCCGCACTTCGTCGGCGAGTCGACGCACTGAATCATTGAGGTCGTTTTCTATCTCGTCGAGTTCGTGGGCACGCGCGGCGAGCTCGTCTCGTCCGGCATCCGTGATTTCGTAGACGGTTTTGCGTCCGTCTGTTGATTTCGTTACGAGTCCTTCGTCCTCGAGCTTGGCGAGGCGCGGGTAGATCGTCCCGGCGCTCGGGGTGTAGGTTCCGCCGAAGCGTTCCTCGAGGGCGAGGATGATCTCGTACCCGTGCATGGGTTCCTCAGCGAGGAGGCTGAGCAGGTAAAGGCGCAAATGCCCATGGGCGAAAACTGGTGGGGTCATCGGCCCGAACCCCCTGCCCCGGTGTGCTCACTTTCGGTACCGTTACCGGCGGACGCCCCCCTATCAACAGAGTGGAGGACGCTGACATCTCCGGAGACCGTGGATGCGGAAAACTCGAGCCACTGCCCGTGAAGATCGCCGTATTTCCCGGTGTACTGGCCGCGAACGCCGGTGATCCCCGTGTCATCGAGCTGGAGTTTGCCGGTGAGACTGCTCACGGTGTATTGCGCGGGGACGCCAGCCTCGAGTCGGAGGGTAATGTTCCCGGACACGGTCTTGATGGTCGCGCTGTCCGGTGTGCCGGTGACGTCAAGGAAGACATCGCCCGAGACGCCGTTGGAACTGAATTTCATGATCTCCCCGCTCGCGGTAATGTCACCGCTTACCGTCTTCGAGGTGATGTTTCCGTAGTGGTTCCGCACACTGATCTCGCCACTCACCGAACCGAGCTCGAGGTCACCGTAGACGTTGTCGACGACGACGTCGCCGCTGACCGTGCTGATTTTTGCATCCTCGGTGAGCCCGCTGATGAG
>JBDTCD010000015.1:0-5728 GCA_039923755.1 Terrimesophilobacter sp.
CGTAGTCCATGACGTCGCCGATCTTCAACCATGGGGCACCGGCAGGCACAGCGAGCATTCCCACGTCGACACCGTCGGGAATCGTGTACGAATCTCCCGCGTAGTAGAGCTCGTTGTTGATCAGAACGCCCACGTTGTCGACGACGGGGATTGATGAGTGTATGACGGCGTGCTGTTCGCCAAAGAACCGCAACGCGAAGGGCTCCACGGCGATGGAGTCACCGTCCTTGACGACCTCGACCGTGAACTCGGACGCGGCGGACGCAACACCCGCCGGGCCGAAGATCCGTGCCACCGGATTTCGCTCGAGAATGCATTTCAGTTGGTCGTTTGTCCAATGATCGGCGTGCTCGTGGGTGATGACGATGGCGACCACGTCGCTCATCCCGACGAGGAGGGTCGTGAATGAGCCAGGGTCGACGATCAACTGTTTCCCGGTGCTCTCGACGATGAGGCAGGAGTGCTCCTGCTTGGTGACCTTCATCTTTCCAGCGTAGAACGGACGACGTCATCTGTGAACCGCCCGGCCGTGGCCTATCCCAAATGAAGGCATTCGACATCTTGAGTTCTGTAATCGTCGCGACATTTCAGCAGCACGATTTCGATTGCCTTCATTTGGGAACCAACGGGGCTCAATTACCGCCATAATCGGGGAATGACGATGACGCCGCCGAAACGCATCGTCGTCGCCATCAACCCCCAGGCGTCCTTCGGCAAGTCCCGTGACGTAGGACCAGCAGTGGTGCACACGCTGCGTGCGGCAGGGCACGAAGTCACGAGTCTCACCGAACCGGACATCGAGCAGTTGAAAACAGCGGCAGCGGCCGCGCTCGCGACGAAGCCGGATGCCCTGGTCGTCGTCGGCGGGGACGGCATGACCAACCTCGGCGTGAACCTCGTTGCTGGCACCCGGATTCCGCTCGGGATCATCCCATCTGGCACGGGAAACGATATGTCGCGGGGCCTCGGTATACCGGTCGGCAACACGGAGCAGGCGATCGATGCCTTACTGTCGGCGCTCGATGGGTCCCCGCGAACGATCGATGCGGGCCACGTCACGGGGAGCGACGGCTCCACGAGGTGGTTTGGCGGGGTACTCTCCGCCGGGTTCGACGCGATCGTCAACGAGCGTGCCAACCTGATGCGATGGCCGCCGGGTCGACAGCGCTACAACCTCGCCCTGCTCCGCGAACTCGCCATGCTGAAACCGATTCGCTATCGACTCACGATCGATGGAGTGGTGACGGAGACGGACGCTGTGCTGGTCGCGGTCGCCAACAACATCTCCTTCGGTGGGGGAATGAAGATCACGCCGGATGCCCAACTCGATGACGGACTGCTCGACGTCTGCGTGGTCCAGCCGTTATCACGCACCGCGTTCCTGAGGATCTTCCCCCGCGTGTTCGACGGCACCCACGTGACCGACCCGAGGGTCTCGATCGCCCGAGCGCGCCGCATCCGGATCGAAGCGGACAGGGTGGTCGCCTACGCGGATGGTGAGCGCGTCGGTGCGCTTCCGCTTGACGTTGAGGTGCGGCCAGGATCGCTCAGGGTGCTGGCGTCGAAGGCGTAGTCGGCTGGTCGGGATCGGTGGGTATGCTGTGGCCGAGCTGATCCGAATCGGACGAGTCTGTTGCCTGGAAGACGGTGAAGTGCTGCCCAAGTTTCGTGGCGCCCGCGGCGGCGGCCTTGACAGGCTCGAAGATATTCCGCCGCCGGCGGAATTGGCAGAACCGTTTTTGCTGGTCTCCGGGGTCTATGGCATACTCTATGAGTCCGTCCACTACGGCCCCATCGTATAGTGGCCTAGTACGCCGCCCTCTCACGGCGGTAACACCGGTTCGAATCCGGTTGGGGTCACCACACTTTTCCACCGGCATGCCGCGAAAGCGATTTCTGCTGCACTCATCGGCTACCATGGCGGAAGCGAAGGGGAGTATCCCGATTCGCCGTATTCGTCAAGACGGTCAGCAACGGCGCTGGCCCGGATGCGGTGGTGTCATGCACGCGTGACACGGGAGAGACTTTCGAACCTGTCTCGACCCCTTCACGATCGGAAATCCCGTGGATTCAGTTATCCCCGTATGGTTCGAAGTTGGCTCGCTCATCGTCGTGAGCGTCATCATCATCGCCGACCTGGTGATCGCCTATCGGCGCCCGCACATCCCGAGCGTGCGCGAATCCAGCCTGTGGGTCGGGTTCTACGTCGCCCTCGCCCTGGTGTTCGCCGTGCTCTTGGTCTGGCTCGGCGATGTCGAGCATGCCGGGCAGTTCGTCGCCGGCTGGCTCACCGAGTACAGCCTGAGCATCGACAACCTATTCGTCTTTCTCATCATCATGAGCAAGTTCAGCGTCCCCAAGAAGTTCCAGCAGGAAATCCTCATGGTGGGAATTCTGATTGCCCTTGTCCTGCGCGCGATCTTCATCCTGATCGGCGCTCAGCTGATCGAGAACTTCAGCTGGATCTTCTACATCTTCGGGGTTTTCCTGCTCTATACGGCCTGGCGACAGGCCTTCACGGGCTACGAGGATGACGAGCAGAAAGAGAACCGCATCATCCTCTTTCTGCGCAAACGCGTATCGATCACGGACGAGTTCAACGAAGGAAAACTGCGCACCGTCGTGGACGGCAAGAAAATGTTCACGCCGGTGCTCATCGTCATTGTCGCGCTCGGAGCAACCGACCTGGTGTTCGCCCTCGACTCCATTCCGGCGATCTTCGGCATCACACAGAACGCGTTCTTGGTGTTCTCGGCGAACGTTTTCGCACTGATGGGTCTTCGGCAGTTGTACTTCCTGCTCGGCGACCTCATCGATCGCCTCGTGTACCTGCACTACGGAATTGCGTTCATCCTCGCGTTCATCGGCGTGAAGCTCGTTCTGCACGCCTTGCACAAGAACGAAGTGCCGTTCATCAACGATGGGAACTCACTGGCGTGGGCGCCCGAGATCAGCACGTGGGCCTCACTCGCCGTCATCATCGGTGCGATGGCTGTGGCGACAATCGCGAGCCTGGTGAAGTTGCGGGTCGATCGTCGTCGAGAAAGCGCCTCATAGAGTCCCGCTCCCACGCAGGATTCCGATCGCTTTGCTCCGTAGCGGACCGAGAGTTACGCGGCATCGAGGCGGGCGGCTGCTATTTGTTCGGCGGCCGCGAGCGTCGTGATGCCTTTGGACGTGGAGTCGCGGAAGATGGTGGCGATCACGTCGCCGATCTGCGTTACGCGCGCGGAAATCGCAGTGGCATCCGCGCCAGGTCGCATCGCCATGTCGAGGTAGATGACACCGCCGCCATTCACGACGAAGTCTGGTGCCCACAGGATGCCCCTGGCTGCGAGCTCTGCCGCACCCTCGTGGTGGGCGAGTTGGTTGTTCGCGGCACCCACGACGCCCTTCACGCGCAACTCGGTGATCACCTGCGACGTGAGCACACCGCCGAGGCCACACGGCACGAACAGGTCAGCGGAGACCTTGTGCGCCTCGGGCACATCGACCCAAGCCGCACCCAGCGATGCAGCGAGTTCCTTCTTGCCCAGGTTCACATCGGTGACGGTGAGGTCCGCTCCCTCGGCGGCAAGGCGGGTAGCGAGGCGGCCGCCTACCTGGCCGAGCCCGGAGATGACAATCTTCCTGCCGACGACATCCGTGCTGCCGTAAAGGGCATCGAGGGTCGCAAGGATGCTCGCGTGTACGCCTTCGCTTGTGGCATCCGCCGGCTCGCCGACGCCACCTTGCTCCGGCGGCAGCCCGCACACGTGCTTCGTGCGCTCGGCGACGACGGCCATGAGGTCGGCGCTCGTCCCGACATCCTCCGCCGTCATGTAGGCGCCACCGAGGCTCTCCACCGCGTCACCGAGGTCGAGCATGGCATCACGCTTGTGCTCGTCGGTGAGCACGGTGCCCATCGGCAGGTGAATAACCGACTTGCCGCCACCTCGGTTGAGCCCGGCGGCCGCATTCTTCAGCGTCATCGCCGCGGAGAGGCGCAGCGAGTCGGCGACGGCATCCGTCCAGTTCTCGTACTGCCACACTCGTGCACCGCCGAGCGCTTGCCCGAGTTTCGTTGAGTGCACTGCCACGGTGATCACCAATCCCGACCTGCGGCCGGTGGTGATGAGCACCTTCTCGTGTGTGAACGGGATGGTCGACAGGGGATCGGATGACATAGCGGGCGCTCCTTGTGGCAGGCCTTGTGGGCACGCGGATGTGGCGCGATCGTGGGCGCCATGTACGCATTGTAGCGGCGTAGGGAGTGAAGGGCTCCGCCGCCATCACAGTCGGGACGAGCATCGTCGTAGACTGGAATGATCAATTTCCGCGCACCCCCGCGCGGCAGGACCCGTGAGCGAGGCGCAACTATGGGCAGGACGCTGGCAGAAAAGGTGTGGGACGACCACGTGGTCGTCAAGGGAGCCGACGGCGCCCCCGATCTGATCTACATCGACCTCCACCTCGTGCACGAAGTGACGTCCCCGCAGGCGTTCGACGGACTGCGGATGTCGGGCCGCACGCTGCGCCGCCCCGACCTCACGATCGCCACAGAAGACCACAACACCCCGACGATCAACATTACGAAGCAGATCGCTGACCCGGTCAGTCGCATCCAGATCGAGACTCTGCGCCGCAACTGCGCGGAGTTCGGAGTTCGACTCCACCCTCTCGGTGACGTGGACCAGGGGATTGTGCACGTTGTCGGCCCGCAGCTCGGCCTCACTATGCCGGGGATCACCGTCGTGTGCGGGGACAGCCACACCTCCACCCACGGTGCGTTCGGGGCGATGGCGTTGGGCATCGGAACAAGCGAAGTCGAACACGTGATGGCGACACAGACTCTTCCGCTCAAACCCTTTAAGACGATGGCGATCACCGTCGACGGCGAGTTGCGAGACGGCGTCACCGCGAAAGACATCATTCTCGCCGTCATCGCGAAGATCGGAACCGGCGGAGGCCAGGGCTACGTGCTCGAGTACCGCGGGAGCGCGATCCGGGCTCTGTCCATGGAGGGCCGCATGACGGTCTGCAACATGTCGATCGAGGCGGGCGCCCGTGCGGGAATGGTCGCACCCGACAAGACGACCTACGACTACCTGAAGGGACGCGCTCACGCGCCGAAAGGCGAAGACTGGGATGCCGCGGTCGCGTACTGGAACACTCTGCCCACCGACGACGATGCGACATTCGACGCCGAGGTGTTCCTCAATGCCAGCGAGCTGGAACCGTTCGTCACGTGGGGCACGAACCCCGGCCAAGGTGTTCTTCTCTCTGACTCCATCCCGGACCCGGCGAGCTTCGCCGACCCGAACGAACAGGCCTCCGCGCGGCGGGCACTGGAGTACATGGACCTCGCACCCGGGACCCGCATGAAGGACATTCGCGTCGACACCGTGTTCATGGGCTCCTGCACCAACAGCCGCATCGAAGACCTGCGAGCATTCGCCTCCGTCATCAAGGGCAAGAAGAAGGCCGAAGGTTTGCGCGTGATGGTGGTGCCGGGTTCCGCTCGGGTACGCCTCGAAGCCGAGGCTGAAGGCCTCGACAAAATCATCGAAGCGTTCGGGGCCGAGTGGCGATTCGCGGGTTGCTCGATGTGCCTCGGGATGAACCCCGACCAGTTGGCGCCGGGCGAACGCTGCGCCTCAACCTCGAACCGCAACTTCGAAGGTCGCCAGGGGAAGGGCGGACGAACGCATCTCGTGTCGCCGCTCGTTGCCGCAGCGACCGCGATTCG
>JBDTCD010000016.1:0-7519 GCA_039923755.1 Terrimesophilobacter sp.
GCTCTGCGCGCACGCCCGCAGCTTTCAACTGGTCGATCACCCCTCTGAGGTAGTCGTAATACTCTTCCGCCACCGGAATGCCGACGACCTGCACGGGGGACAACCAGACCGGGAACGCTCCGGCGAAGTGCTCAAGCAGAATGGCAAAGAATCTATCGATGGAGCCCATCAACGCGCGGTGGATCATGACCGGTCGCTGCCGGGTGCCATCGGCTGCCGTGTATTCGAGCCCGAATCGCTCTGGCAGGTTGAAATCGACCTGCACGGTGGAGAGTTGCCACGACCGCCCGATTGCATCCCTCGTCTTCAGGTCGATCTTCGGTCCATAGAAGGCAGCCTCACCCGGTTGCTCGGTGACTTTCAAGCCGCTCGCCGCAGCGACCCTCCGCAGCGAATTGGTCGCGGCCGCCCAGTTCTCCTCTGAGCCGATCCATTTCGACTTCTCGTCATCGCGCAGGGAGAGCTCGAGCTCGAACTCGGTCAGCCCGTAGTCGCGCAAAAGCCCCAGAACGAACTCCAGAACCCGTGCCGCCTCTTCTTCGAGCTGCTCGGGGGCAACGAAGATGTGGGCATCATCCTGAGTGAATCCGCGAACTCGCGTGAGGCCGTGGAGCGCACCGGAGAGCTCATTCCGATACACCGTGCCGAACTCGCTGAGCCTCATCGGCAGGTCGCGATAGCTGCGTCCACGCTCGCGGTAAATCAGGATGTGGAACGGGCAGTTCATGGGCTTCAGGTAGTAGTCAACGCCTTGCTTCGTGATGTTACCGTCGGCGTCACGCTCCTCGTCCATGTGGATTGGAGGAAACATGCCCTCCGCATAGGTGATGAGGTGGTTGCTCTCAACGAAAAGGTCGGCCTTGGTGATGTGCGGGGTGTACACGTAGGAGTAGCCGGCCTCCCGGTTGCGCTTGAGCGAGTGCTGCTCGATCTCCTGGCGCACAATGCCTCCGCGCGGATGCCATACAGCGAGGCCGGATCCGATCTCGGTGGGAAAGGAAAACAAGTCGAGTTCGACGCCGAGTTTGCGGTGGTCACGGCGCGCTGCTTCTTCCAGGCGTGCCTGGTACTCGCGCAATTCTTCCTTCGTCGGCCACGCGGTACCGTAAATGCGCTGGAGTTGCTTGTTCTTCTCCGAGCCGCGCCAGTAGGCGGCGGCAACGCGGGTGAGAGCGAATCCATTACCGATCAGGCGAGTGTTCGGCAGATGGGGGCCGCGGCAGAGGTCCTTCCACACTGTCTCGCCGGTCTTCGGGTCAACGTTGTCGTAGATGGTGAGCTCTGCTCCCCCGACTTCCACCGACTCATCCTCAGCACGACTGCCACCCTTGAGCCCAATAAGTTCAAGCTTGTAGGGCTCGCGGCCAAGTTCTGCTCGCGCTTCATCTTCGGTCACGACGCGCCGCTGGAACCGCTGCCCCTGTTTGACGATGTTCGCCATGGCCTTGTCGATGGCCTTGAGGTCCTCTGGCGTGAAGGGTTCTTCCACGTCAAAGTCGTAATAAAAGCCGTCGGTGATGGGTGGGCCGATACCGAGTTTTGCCTGTGGGTTGATCGACTGCACTGCCTGCGCCATAACGTGCGCCGAGGAGTGCCGAAGAATGTTGAGCCCGTCTTCTGAGCTGATCGTTACGGGCTCCACGGTGTCGGAATCCGCGACGGTCGTCGCCAAGTCCTTCAGTTCACCGTTCACGCGCATCGCGATGATGCTGCGCTCCTCATACAGGTCGAATCCGGTTTTCTGGCTGCTCATTCCATCAACTTTAGCGGCGCAGGCTCTCCCACATTTCAGCGTTGGAACCCTTCGGCCGGGAAGCCTCCGACAAAGGCGAGAATCCGGCCGACGATGAACTGCCCGGAGAAACTCTGGATAGCCGAGAACTTGTCCCCGAACCCGCCTTCGCGATTCACTCCGGCCTGCTCGAAGTCGCCAACGGTCAGCAAAGGGATGGTGCCCCTGGTGCCGAGGACGGCGACAGCCTTAGCGGACTGTGAACGGCCAAGCTCAAGTGCACGGGACAACGCGACCTCCGATCGCACACCCACGACCTCGAAATTCTCGTCAAGAATCGCGTTGCTGTAGTACTTCTCGACATGGAGAGCATTGCGCGCATAGTTCACAAATCCATATCCCATTGCGGCGTATGCCGAATTCGGCTTCCCAGCGCCGATGTAGCTCTGGAGAGAGGGCAACGTTTCCTTTGCGGTGTACGAGAGCGCGACGGCGATGTCCGCGTTCATGAGCGCGTTTCGAAGGACATCATTCGATACTCCCTCGTCGATGGCGTATGGCTGGATGAATCCCGCTTCGAATGCTGCCCAGTTGGCATCGGCGCCTCGACGGAAGAACGACCCGATCGACTCCAGATCGACATCCTTCGCGATGGCGGCGCCGCCGTTGTCCCTGCCGACGTTGAAGATCGATTTTGTGGCGTCTATTTGCGCGCTTGCGAACTCGAAGAGGAGAAGTGGTGTCAAAGCGGCATCGAGGAGCGCTTCAAAACTTGAGTATTCTCCGCCATCGACCCGATTGAGGACCTCATCGAGGTTGTTTTCGGCGTAGCGCAGCAGCGAATAGGCGTCGAAGATGTTTCCGTAGGCCGTGACGAGGTTTTCGACGTCCGTGAGGGTTTTCGGCTTAAAGTTGCCCAGTTCATCGAGGAAGGCCATGAATTTACTGTCCACCGCGCCCACTGCGCTCAGTTTCGCGGCAAGTGCACCCACACCCTGGTGAAGACTCAGTTGAGCGGTCGTGTATGCGGCAGTGGTGGCACGCATGAGGAAGTTCGCCGTGAGCGCCTGGATGAACGCACCGCCCTGTAATCCCTGGGCCTGGAGACCGCGTGCCCGGTTCGCGTACGACTCCGCCTCGTCGTAGGTGCCCTGAGCGACAGCCTGCACCTCGTTCGACAGTGACTGGAACTGGGCCGCTGCTGACTGGAATCCGGCAAGCTCTGAGTCCGCCGCGCTCTTGAATTTCGCGTACCCCACATCGTTCATCTTCGGGTCGCTTGAACTCGTCGGCGAGGGAATTTCCTTGCCTGTCAAATGCCGATATGCCTCGTAAATGTCAGCCACTTCGATGACCTCGACTCCGGCCGCTTTGCCCATCGCAACGACATCGATCTCACGTCCTTCGTAATTGGTAGTGTTCCGTTGCCCTGCGGGGATGAGGATCCTGGTGAAAGTTCCCGCGTCAATCACGCCCTGCAGCTTCTGCGGGATTCCACCGACTGGCCCGATCGTTCCGGTCGGGTTGATCGTGCCCGTCATCGAGACGCCCTTCAGGATGTCGTCCCCGAGAAAGAGCGAGAGCACAGCCGCTGTCGTGAGACCACCAGCGCTCGGGCCGTCGACTCGTCCACTGAGCTGGAAGCGGTACTTGTTGGCCAGCGATGCGCCGGTGAGCATCGTCGCTACCATGACGGCGTTCCACGACGCTGCGCGGATCATGTCACCGACGCCGGAGACCTCGTTCTCGGAGACATCCAAAGTGAAGTGCCCGTCAGCCGATGGCACGACAGAGATCGTCTGCAGGGACTGGCCGCCCGTGGGTCCCGCGGCGTAGAGAACGGGGACGGTCACCTCAGTCTTTCGCGCCTGGAGGCTGGGTGAGGGGCTCGGCTCTGGGAAGATTGCGCACGCGCTGAGAAGCAGTGCACTCGCCAACACAATGGCGACTGCCTTGGTACCTGAGGTTGCGAGGGAGTGGATGTTGCTGCGGGATGTGCGCACGGCGATTCCTTTGATGTCGCGAAGCGCTGATTCGCCCCGATGATTGACAGAGCCCCTGTTGGTAATCGTTTGATAAGCAGTTATCGATCGATAATGACAGACTTTCTCCGAGGACGCAACACCCATGAGATTGCGCGGTCGAGGGGTGTAGCGTCAGTGGCGATGACGTCACCGATCCCGAGAGAAGCGCGACGCGAGCAGCTCGTGCAGGCCGCGACGACCGCGTTCGCCCAGAAAGGCTACTACGGCACGTCAACCGCGCAGGTCGCAGCAGAGGCTGGCGTCTCCCAGCCTTACATCATCCAGGTGTTCGGGACCAAGGAAGCGCTCTTCCTTGAGGTTCATAAGCGAGCGGGATCGCTGGTGTCCGAGCAGATGCGCACTGTCGCCGCATCCGCATTCGACATGACACGTTTCACCGAGGCATACCGGTCGGCACTGATCGACCGCACACTTCTGCTCGTGATCCTGCAGGGATTCGCTGCCTCGTCGGTGCCGGCGATCGGGCATTCCGCCCGCAAACTCTTTTCGGAAATGTACGAAATCCTTCGCGACGATGCGGGAGCGACACCCGATCAAGCGCGTGACTTCCTTGCACGGGGCATCCTGATCAACACGGTGCTCGCTATCGGCATCCAGGAGCACATCGACGACAACCCGTGGGTCAAGCCGCTGCTGGACGTGATTTTCCCGGAGAGTTAGCACTGTAACCGTGGTGGGCGATACTGGGATCGAACCAGCGCGACCGCTCAAAGCGGGCGCGAAATCTCCTACCGTGGTGGGCGATACTGGGATCGAACCAGTGACCTCTTCCGTGTCAGGGAAGCGCGCTACCGCTGCGCCAATCGCCCAGGTTGTCACACCTGGAGGTGGAGACGGGATTCGAACCCGTGTGGACGGCTTTGCAGGCCGCTGCCTATCCTCTCGGCCACTCCACCATTCACAGGAGACGCCAGCGAGGCTGACACTTCCCACTCGAGCGGATGACGAGATTCGAACTCGCGACCCCAACCTTGGCAAGGTTGTGCGCTACCACTGCGCCACATCCGCATTCGACACGCATTTCTGCGCGCCTAGTGACTCTAGCCGATGCGGATGAATCATGACAATTCTCGCGCGGTGTGTGTCGAAAGCTATGGCAGGATTGACAGGCCGGGAGTTCCGGCACGGGCGATTGGCGCAGTTGGTAGCGCGCTTCCTTCACACGGAAGAGGTCATCGGTTCGAGTCCGGTATCGCCCACCCTTAAAGCCTCGCCTTCGACCGGGGCCGAATCGAATACTTGCGCAGTGGATACAACAGCGCGACGGAAACCAGCAGAGATCCGACAAACGAAGCGACGCTGATGAGTGCCTGTTGCCCCAACAGGATCGGCTGTCCTGAATAGACAAACCCGACGTCCAGCGCAAAAATACCGAGAAACAAGAGACCAGTAACTCCTCCAATGAGCAACGGAGTGGCCATTCTCCAGGCGGTCGATGAGCCTCGAAACGCTGCCTCGGCGACGGCGCCAACCACGAGGCCAAGAAGTAGTGCAGACACCGTTTCCAGATACGCACACGCGGCGATAGCCGCTGCGGTGCCGGCGAGGGTACCCGCTGCCAGGCCCTCTCGCGTATTACGGCCGCGCTTCACACGCTCGATTCCCGCCGCTGCCAGAATTGCCACAGCAGGCGTCATCACCATGTTGAGGGCGATCGCGGGAGTCAACTCGTCGATCCTCAATTCGAGACCCACCGCACATCCGAGCGCCGCAATTGCAACAAGCATCGCGCCCCTCAAGGCAAGTGCCCCGTCGCCATACGTGCGTGTGGATGATCCCATCGCGAACACGGTGAGAAAAGTGCCGGTTCCCACGGCAAGGGGAAGCGCGCCGGCAAAATCGAGCGCTCCTGCGTCACGGTAGAGCCAGGTGCCGCCACCACCGAATACGACCAGAGAAAGCGGCAGGAATATCAGCAGAGTGAACCCTGCGACCACCAGCATCCGATGGATAGAGGACGAAATGGTCTCCGCCAGTGCTGCACTGACCGCCGCCCCCATGAGAATCCCCATCGCTGCGACAAGAATGGCGAACCCGCCGGGAAGCAGACCGGTCACTCCGCACACGAGCCCAGCGAGGATCCAAAGCGCAGCGAGCACGCCGATGTCCGAGCCGAGTTTTCGCCAGGAAACTCCGGCATACAGCAGCATTCCCGGCACCCCGGCGAGTGTCACAACGGCACTCACGAGAATGAGGATCGGGTCGGCCACCCTCCATGATTACCACGAAGAAGGCACCCCCGGTTCATTCCGGTCAGACGAGTTCTAGTGCGTACCCTTCCTCGCCGTGAACAACCGTGTCGATTCCGGCAAGTTCGTCTTCGCTCGTGACACGGAATCCCATCGTGCGGTGGATGACCCAGCCGATCGCGAAGGCAACGGTGAACGAATAGACGAGAACTCCGCTGGCCGCAATCACCTGCATCACCAACTGCATCGCGTCGCCACCGACCAGCAATCCGGTGCCCTTGGCGAAGAATCCGAGGTATACGGTGCCGAGGATCCCGCCCACCATGTGGATGCCAACAACATCAAGCGAGTCATCGAACCCAAACCGGTACTTGAGTTCGACGGCGAGCGCGCACACGACCCCGGCGAGGAGTCCGAGCAGAAGCCCCCACCCTGGAGCCAGGTTTGCGCACGACGGGGTGATGGCCACGAGCCCAGCAACCGCGCCAGAACACGCCCCAACCGAGGTGGGCTTGCCGTCCTTGAACTTCTCGACGAGTAGCCACCCCATGATCGCGGCGGCGGTGGCTCCGAGAGTGTTGATGGCGATAAGACCGACATTGGCCATGCCGTTCAGGTACTCGGCGCCCACGTTGAATCCAAACCAGCCGAACCACAGGATCGCGGCGCCGAGTACCACAAGAGGCACGTTGTGAGGCTTGCTCGTCCCCCGGCCGAATCCGACCCGCTTGCCGAGCACGATCGCTAGCGCGAGGGCCGCGGCACCAGCGTTGATGTGCACAGCGGTCCCGCCAGCAAAGTCGATCACCGAGTAGTGGAGCCTGAAGGATGCCCCAAGATGCATGATCCAGCCGCCACCCCACACCCAGGCTGCGACCGGGAAGTACACCAACGTCGCCCACACCCCAGCGAAGACGAGCCACGCACTGAACTTCGCCCTGTCGGCGATGGCTCCGGAGATGAGCGCGACGGTGATGATGGCGAAGGTCGCCCCAAAAAGTGCCCCGACCAGGGTCTTGTTATCTGCGGAGCCCAGGGCAAAATCGGCCAGCGGATTGCCGCTGAAATCCTTGGGTGACGCGACGGAGGACATGTTGAAGCCGTAGAGGATCCACAGGACGCTGACAAGGCCGAGCGCCCCGAAGCTCATCATCATCATGCTCACGACACTTTTGGCCTTAACGAGACCTCCGTAGAAGAACGCAAGCCCGGGGGTCATAAATAACACGAGAGCGGAAGCGGTCACCGCCCATCCCAGTTCGCCAGTATCCATTTCGGCCTCTCCGTCACTCTGTCGGGTGTGATGGACAGCCTGCCTCCCGCAGATTACGAGAGCTCGCCCGAAGGCATGTCCATCGTGTTAAGAAAGGACATCCGGTGTGAACACTGTGTTTCGTATGGAGATCAGGCGAAGTAGCGAAGCCAGATGTACGGCAGGCACAGCGTGATCGTCACGGTCGTCACTATGAGGCCGTATTTTGTGAAAGTCCAGAAGGAGATCGGATGCCCGGCACGCTTGGCGATCCCGAGAACCACAACGTTGGCGCTCGCTC
>JBDTCD010000017.1:0-9885 GCA_039923755.1 Terrimesophilobacter sp.
TACCTGCCCTCCGAACGCCGCCCGCCGCTTTCGGGCTGGATTCGCCCGCTGTCCTGGTTCACCGCCGTCGTAGCGGCCATCACGGTCGTCGTCGGCATACTGACGACGGGTTCTGGGCCACATGCCGGTGACGTCGAGACTCCACGGAACGGCTTGCCGACTGATGTGATGGAGCACCTGCACGCGTGGCCGGCCTATGTCCTGTTCGCTATGACGGTGTTGCTCGTTCTCGTCGCCTGGCGCGGTAAATTCACTGTCACGAGATACTTCGCACTATGGCTCCTGGGAATCGAATTCCTTCAGATCGCCGTCGGCCTTTACCAGTCGCGCAACGGGCTGCCGTCGCTGGCCGTGGGTGTGCACATGGTGCTCGCGTGCCTGCTGCTCGCCGCGATGGCCGCGGTTGTCCTCTCGACGACGCGACCGCGCAGCGGTCGAGCATAGCTAAAACGGCAGCAGAGGGTCGATTCCGACCGCAACGAACAAGAGCGTCAAGTAGGTGATCGATGCGTGGAACACGCGCATGGGTGAACCTTCAATGTGGCGGATCACCTTCGAGTACAAGCGGTGAGCCTCCACGATGAACCAGCCGCCCGATGCGACAGCAACGACGGTGTACAGCACCCCCATGTGCGCGACAGGGACAAGCAGGAGAGAACAGACGACGGTGGCCCATGCGTACAGGATGACCTGAAGCCCCACCTGGCTCCTCCCACGCACCACAGCGAGCATAGGCACGTTGGCCGCCTGATAGTCCTCGCGGTAACGCATGGACAGCGGCCAATAGTGCGGTGGCGTCCACAGGAAGACGACACCGAACAGAATGATGGGAGTCCAGTCCAGGGACCCGGTCACCGCAGCCCATCCGACGAGAACGGGAACGCATCCGGCGGCTCCGCCCCAAATGATGTTTTGCGAGGTACGGCGCTTCAGCCACAGCGAATAGACGACGACGTAGAAAATATGACCGGCAGCAGCGAGACCTGCAGCGAGCCAATTGACAAAAAGACCAAGCCACAGAGTCGAGACCACGGCAAGCGTCCAGGCGAAGACAAGCGCCTCACGATCGCTCAGTTCACCCGTCACGAGCGGTCGACCTCGCGTACGTCGCATGACCCGGTCAATATCGCGATCGATATAGCAGTTGAACGCCCCGGCCGACCCGGCGCTCAACGCACCACCGACGAGGGTTGCCAGGACGAGTAAAAGGTTCGGAATCCCGCGCTCGGCAAGAAACATGACCGGGATTGTCGTGATGAGCAGTAGCTCGATGATGCGGGGTTTCGTGAGCTGCAGGTATGCCCGCGCCTTACGAAGGACTGTGCCACGAAGTGGTGGTCGAGGATTGCGGGTATCGTGCGTTCCCGCACCTGTCTCCACCGCCGTGTCCATCCCTCGAGTCTAAGCCGAGAGTCTTGCCCGGCGCCGCACTGCGACGACACACTGCGGCGCCGTCCAGAAGGGTTGCCTATACTGGGAATTGCTTGCCAGCCGGGCCCTGCCCGGCACCGCCGATGACGTCACGGCGAGCGGTCCGTATACGGTCAGCGACCCAATTCGGTTGCACAAACGGTAGGAAAGGTCATCGATTCGCCATGGCACAACTTGACTGGGAGCCCATCGACGACCGGGCAGTGGACACCGCGAGGATTCTGGCAGCCGATGCCGTCGAGAAGGTCGGTAACGGCCATCCGGGAACCGCGATGAGTCTTGCACCGGCCGCCTACCTCTTGTTTCAGAAGATCATGCGCCGGGACCCCAAAGACAGCTCGTGGTTGGGAAGGGACCGGTTCATTCTTTCCCCGGGGCACACCTCGCTCACCCAGTATGTCCAGCTCTACTTTGGCGGTTATGGCCTCGAACTGGACGACCTGAAAGCCCTGAGGACTTGGGGGTCGAAGACTCCCGGGCATCCGGAATATGGCCACACCGACGGCATTGAAATAACGACCGGTCCGCTGGGGCAGGGAATTTCTTCTTCCGTGGGATTCGCCTATGCCTCTCGATATGAGCGCGGGTTGTTCGATCCGGATGCGCCAGCGGGCACCAGCCCATTCGACCACTTCATCTATGTGATCGCGAGTGACGGTGACCTTGAGGAAGGCATCTCGAGCGAAGCGTCATCCCTCGCCGGACATCAAAAACTGGGCAACCTGATTGTGATCTACGACGACAATCAAATTTCCATCGAGGGCGATACAAACATTGCATTCACGGAGGATGTCCCGGCTCGCTATGCGGCATATCACTGGCATGTGCAGGTGGTCGATTGGAAGAAGACCGGCAAGTACGTTGAGGATGTCCAGGCACTTGCGGATGCGCTTGATGCCGCAAAGGGCGAGACTGACCGCCCATCGATCATCGTGTTGCGCACCATCATCGGATGGCCATCGCCGACGAAGCAGGACTCAGGAAAGATCCATGGGGCAGCACTCGGTGCTGACGAACTTGCCGCGGTGAAGAAAGTGCTGAACTTCGATCCGGACGAGCACTTCGCCGTCGAGGCCGAGGTCATTGAGCACACTCGTAAGGCGATCGAACGCGGACGCGTTGCTCACGACGAATGGCGTGTGAGTTTTGATGCCTGGGCCGCGGCACACCCCGATCGCAAGGCGCTGCTCGACCGGCTAGAGTCCGGTGCCGCCCCCGACGGCCTCGTGGACGCACTCCCCACCTTCCCGGCGGGAAAAGATGTGTCCACACGCGCAGCTTCCGGCACGGTGATCAACGCTCTCGCGGCCGCCATGCCGGAACTCTGGGGTGGTTCAGCCGACCTTGCAGAGTCGAACAACACCACGATTGAGTCAGCAAAGTCTTTCGTACCGACTGAGCACTCCACTCACGAGTGGGCAGGCGACCCGGACGGACGTGTGCTCCATTTCGGCATCCGGGAACACGCCATGGGCGCGATCATCAACGGAATTGTGCTGCACGGACCGACCAGGGCCTTCGGCGGCACATTCCTGATCTTCAGCGACTACATGCGGCCAGCTGTTCGCCTCGCAGCACTCATGCAGATCCCGTCGATTTACGTGTGGACGCACGATTCCGTCGCGTTGGGTGCGGACGGGCCGACTCACCAGCCGATCGAGCAACTCACTGCATTGCGCGCAATTCCAGGACTCGATGTGGTGCGCCCGGCCGACGCGAACGAGACTGCACACGCATGGCTGGAAATGTTGACGCGCCGCAAGGGTCCTGCTGGTATTGCCCTCAGCCGTCAGAACCTTCCCGTGTTCGAGCGTGGTTCTGGCGATGCGTCCGGCGATACCCTCGCGTCTGCGTCGAACACCGCCAAAGGTGCCTATGTGCTCGCTGAAGCCCCAGGAGGAACACCCGACGTCATCCTCATCGCAACCGGATCGGAAGTGCAGTTCGCCCTCGAAGCGCGGCAGCTTCTGCAGTCCGACGGCATCAACGCGCGCGTCGTCTCCGCACCGTGCCTTGAATGGTTCGCCGAACAGGATGAGGCCTACCGGGAGCACGTCCTCCCCGCATCCGTCACCGCTCGCGCCTCCATGGAAGCGGGCATCGCCCTCGGATGGCGCGGATTCGTCGGAGACAGGGGCCGCAGCGTCTCGATTGAGCACTACGGTGCTTCGGCTGACTACGAAACCCTCTACCGCGAATTCGGGCTGACTACCGAACACCTTGTCGCCGCAGCCAAGGAATCCCTGGCTGCGCACTCCTAGATCACACAGTCGTATATCAAGAAGGAAGACAACATGACAGACAACACCAGCCCACTCGCCGAACTCTCCGCAGCAGGAGTGAGCGTCTGGCTTGACGACCTCTCCCGCGAACGCATCGTTTCCGGTGGGCTCCAGCAGCTCATCGACGATCGCCACGTTGTCGGCGTGACGACGAACCCGACCATTTTCGCAAACGCTCTGGCGAAAGGTGATGCATACGACGATCAGGTTGCCAGCCTCGCTGCCGCAGGCACCAGCGTGAGCGACGCTGTTGTCGACATCACCACGCACGACGTAGCCCGCGGGTGCGACCTGTTTCGACCGCACTTCGATGCCAGTCACGGGCAGGATGGGCGCGTGTCGATCGAGGTCGAGCCGGCTCTCGCTCACGACACAGCGGGAACGATTGCCCAGGGGCGGATGCTGTGGGACACCGTGAATCGCCCCAACGTCATGATCAAGATCCCGGCGACTCCAGAGGGCCTCGGAGCCATCACCGAACTCACGGCTCTCGGCATCAGCGTGAACGTGACCTTGATCTTCAGTCTCGAACGTCACCGCGAAGTGATCAATGCGTATCTCACGGGAATCGAAAAGGCGAAATCTGCCGGCATCGACATCACGATCATCCGTTCGGTCGCGTCGTTCTTCGTCTCCCGCGTGGACACCGAAGTTGACAAGCGGTTGCAGGCGATCGGCACGCCGGAAGCTCACGCGCTCAAGGGCAAAGCGGGAATCGCCAACGCGCGCCTCGCCTACCAGGTGTTCGAACAGGTGTTCTCGACAGAGCGTGCGAAGAACCTGATTGCGGCGGGAGCAAACGTGCAGCGGCCGCTGTGGGCGTCGACGGGCGTCAAGGATCCGGCTTTCAGGGACACCCTGTACGTCGAAGAGCTCGTCGCCAACAACGTCGTCAACACCATGCCGGAAAAAACCATGGAGGCCACGTTCGATCACGGCGAGATCCGTGGCGATACGGTCACCGGAAATTATGCCGACGCGAATGCCGTACTTGACGCCCTCGCTGATCTCGGGATCTCGTATGACGAGGTGACCACACTGCTCGAGAAGGAGGGCATTGAGAAGTTCACGGTGTCGTGGAACGAACTCCTTGACACGGTCTCCGCCGCGCTCGACGCCGCCGGCGGAAAATAATCCACATGAGCTTCGACATCACCGTGAGCGGACCCGCCCTTGACGCGGTGAAGCGGATCGTTCCGCAACTGGTTTCCGACCTCGTTGCCTCCCGCATTGCCGGCCAGGATTCGAGTCTGTGGGGCCCTGAAGCCGAGGCGGAGGCTGCCAATCGGCTCGGTTGGACCGAGGCAGTCGTGACTTCCGATCCGTTGGTGCCGGACATTCTTGCGCTACGGGACAAGCTTCGTGGCGAGGGGATCAATCACTTCGTCCTGGGAGGGATGGGTGGATCTTCTCTCGCGCCCGAAGTCATCACGAGAACCGCGGGCGTTGAACTCACCATCCTGGACACGACCTCGCCAGGGCAGATTCGCTCCGCACTGTCGGATCGACTGCAGACAACCGCCGTCATCATCTCGTCCAAGTCCGGATCGACACTCGAGACCGACAGCCACAAGCGCAGCTACGAAAAGGCATTCCGTGACGCGGGTATCGATCCGGTCGATCGGATCATCGTCGTCACTGATCCAGGGTCGCCACTGGATGTGTCGGCGCGAGCTGATGGCTACCGCGTGTTCAATGCCGATCCGGCTGTCGGGGGTCGTTATTCGGCCCTCACCGCGTTCGGCCTCGTCCCCTCCGGGCTCGCCGGCGTCGATATTGCCGCACTGTTGGACGAGGCATCATCGGTGGCCGGGCGAGTTGCCGTGGACCAGCCGGACAACCCGGCTCTCATTCTCGGAGCGGCGATTGCGGGTACCCGACCCCTGCGCGACAAGCTCGGCATCATCGCCGATGGAACGTACATCGTCGGTTTCGCAGACTGGGCGGAACAGTTGATCGCCGAATCCACGGGGAAGCACGGCAAGGGAATCCTTCCCGTCGTGCTGGGTACCTCATCACCGGAACTTTCCAAGGACATCCCGGACCTTCACATTGTCCGACTCGTGGAAAGCGCCCGTGCCACCGAGGAAGTCGAAGACGGTGAAATCGAGATTAGCGGGACGCTGGGCGCCCAGGTGCTCGTCTGGGAGACAGCCATCGCTGTCGCAGGCCGGCTTCTCGGCATCGACCCGTTCGACCAGCCGGATGTTGAATCCGCGAAGGAGGCCACAAGAGGCCTTCTGGAAGATCGCCCGGAGACTGCACCTGCGGCCTACACCGAGTCAGGTATCGATGTTCGCTCGAGCGATGAATCTCTGGTCGAATCCGGAACCGTCATCGGTGCTCTTGATGCGCTGCTTGCCCAGCTTCCCGACAACGGATATGTGAGCATCCAGGCTTACCTGGATCGTCACCACCTCGCCCAGGCGTCAAAGCTGCGTGACCTGCTCGCCTCGCGTGTCGACAGGCCCGTAACGTTCGGATGGGGGCCGCGCTTCCTGCACTCCACCGGCCAGTTCCACAAGGGCGGACCAGCTGTGGGAGTGTTCCTGCAGCTCACCGCAGACGAACCGCACGACCTCGCCATTCCGGATCGGCCCTTCACCTTTGGTCAACTCATCCACGCGCAGGCCCAGGGCGATGCTGCTGTTCTTGCACAGCACGGCAGGCCGGTGTTGACTCTCACGCTGACCGAGCCCGAGAAGGGGCTAGCTACCCTCCTCTCCCTGCTGAGCTGACCTCGTGTCGCCGGTGGAGATCACGCGGGGTGCTAACCCGCTACGGATGCCGTCGGATCGGCGGCTCAACCGTATCGCCGGTCCGAGTGCGCTGATCATTTTCGGGGTCACTGGTGATCTCGCCCGCAAAAAGCTCATGCCTGCCGTGTACGACCTCGCCAATCGTGGACTACTGCCGCCTGGTTTCGCCCTCGTGGGTTTCGCCCGACGGCAGTGGGATACCCAGGACTTTGCCACCCAGGTTCATGATGCGGTCAAGACGTTTGCGCGCACCCCCTTTGACGAGGATGTCTGGACCCAACTCTCCCTGGGTATCCGGTTCGTCCAGGGCGAGTTCGATGATGACGACGCTTTCGACAGGCTCAAGGACACTCTTCGCGAACTCGATGAGACCCGCGGCACGATGGGCAACCACGCGTTTTACCTCTCCATTCCGCCCAAATCCTTCCCGCAGGTCACGGAGCAGCTTCGACGTTCGGGCCTCGCGGAGCAGCGAAACGGCCAATGGCGGCGTGTCGTCATTGAAAAACCTTTCGGAAGCGATCTGGCTTCTGCGCGATCACTCAACAGCGTCGTGGAATCGGTGTTTCCCCCGGACTCGGTTTTTCGTATCGACCACTACCTCGGCAAGGAAACAGTTCAGAACATCCTCGCGCTGCGTTTCGCGAACCAGCTGTGGGAACCGATCTGGAATGCACGCTCTGTCGATCACGTGCAGATCACTATGGCGGAGGACATTGGAGTCGGCGGGCGAGCAGGGTACTACGACGGCATCGGTGCTGCGCGCGATGTCATCCAGAATCACCTCCTGCAGTTGCTTGCGCTCACCGCCATGGAGGAACCCGTCTCCTTCGACGCCAAGGATTTGCGCGCCGAAAAGGAGAAGATCCTCTCCGCCGTGCGAATCGGAAGCGACCTCTCCCTCACGACTGCTCGTGGGCAGTATTCCGGCGGCTGGCAGGGCGGCGAGCGGGTCATCGGCTTCCTTGAAGAAGACGGGATGAACCCGGAGTCCCTCACCGAGACATACGCAGCGATTCGGCTTGGGATCAACACCCGGCGCTGGTCGGGAGTGCCGTTCTACCTTCGCGCAGGCAAACGACTCGGTCGCCGCGTCACCGAGATCGCCGTGGTTTTCACGCGCGCGCCCCAGTACCTTTTCGCGGAGAGCCAGACGAGCGCACTCGGCCAGAATGCGCTCGTCATCCGCGTCCAGCCCGACGAGGGCGTCACCATTCGATTCGGCTCCAAAGTGCCCGGCGCTGGCATGCAGGTCCGCGACGTCACGATGGACTTCGGATACGGGCACGCTTTCACCGAAGCGAGCCCCGAGGCTTATGAACGCCTCATCCTTGATGTACTGCTCGGAGATCCTCCCCTGTTCCCCCGACACGAGGAAGTCGAACTCAGTTGGAAGATCCTCGACCCGATTGAGGAATTCTGGGCGACTCAGGGACAGCCGGAACAGTATCGGCCAGGAACCTGGGGACCGAGCGGCTCTGATGCCCTGCTCGCGCGCGATGGCCGGGTCTGGAGGCGACCATGATCGTCGAACTCCCGGGTACCACGACGAGCAAAATCTCGCGCGCCCTCCTGAAAATCCGCGAAGAGGGCGGTGCCGTTGCACTCGGGCGGGTACTCACTCTCGTCATCGCCACTCGCCACGGTGCAGAAGAGGACGCGATCGCCGCCGCAAACGCGGCATCCCGCGAACACCCCATGAGAGTCATCGTCCTCTCCACCCCGTCGCCTGGAGCGATCGCCATTGATTCTCGCCTTGACGCCCAGATTCGGGTCGGCGGGGATGCTGGTGCCAGCGAGGTGATCGTGCTGAGAGCACACGGGGACACTGCTCTGAACGAGGAATCGCTCGTCACGGGACTTCTCCTCGCCGACGCCCCCGTCGTGGCCTGGTGGCCAGCCGATGCACCACTGGTGGTGTCGGATTCCCCCATCGGGCGAATGGCCCAGTGCCGGATCACGGACGCTGCCGCCCAACCGGATCCACGAGGTTTCCTGACCCACCTCGCGGAAACGTATCGTCCAGGAGACACCGACTTCGCGTGGACACGACTCACCCTCTGGCGAGCCCAATTGGCAGCAGTGCTCGACCAGCCACCCTACGAACCGATCCTCGGCATCGAGGTGCACGGAGCATCCGACTCCCCATCGACTACCCTCCTTGCCGCGTGGTTGCAAAGCCGGTTACAGGTACCTGCGCGCCAGGAACTTTACGGACCGTCGGGATCCAGCACCGGAATTCATGAGGTGAGACTTGAGCGAGCATCGGGAACCATCACGCTCATGCGAACTCAACCCTCCATCGTGACACTTACCCAGCCGGATCAACCGGTGCACGACATTTCACTTCCGCGCAGAAACCTTCGCGACTGCCTCTCCGAGGAATTGAGACGACTCGACCCGGATGACCTCTTCGGCGATGTGCTGCAGAATGGCCTTACCGGACTCGGTGCCCCGACAACCTCGACGGAACAATTCGCCGTCGTGAAGAGGACATGACGTGACAACGAACAGGCTCGTCATGGTCTTCAATGATCGCCCATCACTCGTTGACGGAATCGCCGATCGGTTCATCACCGTCATGACGGGCATCCTTTCGTCGAAGGCTGAAGCCAACATCGTCCTCACCGGTGGCACCGTCGGTATTGACGTCCTGAATGCCCTCGGGGTACCGGAGCGACGTCACCTCATCGACTGGTCGAAAGTTCACTTGTGGTGGGGAGATGAGCGTTGGCTGCCGTCCGGTGACCGTGAACGCAACGACGAGCAGTCGGTCGAGGGTTTTCTTTCGCTGATCGGATGTCCTCCAGGCAATATCCACCGGTTCCCTGCGGCCGATGGCTCCGTGGGCCTGGATGACGCTGCGCAAGCGTACTCGGACGAGCTCGCGCGCAACGCCACCGATGGCGCTCGGTATCCGTCATTCGATCTCGTCTTTCTTGGCGTCGGTCCTGACGGGCATATCGCCTCGCTGTTCCCTGGCATGGACGGGATTAGAGAGCGAGACGCTACGGTCATTCCGGTGCGGAATTCGCCGAAGCCACCGCCGGAACGGTTGAGCCTCACGCTTCCCGTGATCAATTCCGCTGATCGGGTCTGGTTGTGCCTGTCCGGGCCAGACAAGGCTTCGGCACTTGGGCTCGCACTCGCGGGTGCTCACCCGACTGAAGTGCCAGCGGCGGGAGCTGAGGGGCGCCTCAAGACCGTGTTCCTTGTGGACCAGGCGGCTGCCGCTGACGTACCGCGCGAACTTCTGACCAGCGATGGACCCGTCTGAGCCACAACTCAGGCGGCCTAATCAGGCCGAGGTGCGACCGCGGCGAGCCCGAAGTTGTTCAAGGGCCTCATCCAGAAGCGTTGCCGCCTCCTGCTCGGTGCGGCGCTCCTTCACATAGGCCAGGTGGGTCTTGTAA
>JBDTCD010000018.1:0-4561 GCA_039923755.1 Terrimesophilobacter sp.
CAGTGCGGGTGCGTTCAAGGACGCGTTCGTCGACTTCGCTTCCAGAGCACGCGACGCCGTCGTTATCTCCGCCGACGATGGTGGGTCACGGGAGATCGCTCCTCGGCTTGCTGGGCGCACCGTGACGACATTCGGGACTGATCCCGGTGCCACGGTGCGTATCCACTCCATTGAACCTGGCCCGACGGCGAGCTTCGGGATCAGCTGGCAGGGCAGGGAGTTCTCCGCGCACCTCAAGGTTCCAGGGCGGCATAACGTGCTGAATGCGGCGGGTGCCTTCGGTGTGCTGGTTTCTCTCGGTTTCGACCCTCAAAAATCCCTCACGGCCATCGGTGAATTCGAGGGAACAGAGCGAAGGTTTGAGTTCCGCGGCGAGGAGCGTGGTGTGCGCGTATACGACGATTTTGCGCATCATCCGACAGAGATCAGCGCTGCACTGCGCGGTGCCCGCTCCGTGGTCGGTGACGGCAGGATCCTCCCGATCTTCCAGCCGCACCTCTACAGCCGGACGAAGCGGATGGCCACCGAGTTCGCGTCCGTTTTCGAAACGCTGGCCGACCACACGATCGTGGTGCCTATTTACGGTGCGAGGGAAGTCCCGGAAGACGGCGTATCCGCCAGGCTGATCACGGAGCGCTTCGCTGACGCTTCCCGGGTGGACTATGCCGATTCGTGGGCTGATGCCGTGGAGTTGGCAGCTAGGTTGGCGCGTCCGGGCGACATCGTGATGTCGATGGGTGGTGGCGACGTCTACGGATTGATTCCTGACCTCTTACGTGCACTGGCGGACTCTGATGGCCATTCTCCGCCGAGTGCCACCGAGGCATCATGAAGCGGCCGCAAGGTTTCGATGCCCGGCAGCCCGTGACGCCAGCTACGTCGCAACTGCCAGGGAAGTCAAAACTGCCAGGGAAGTCAAAACTGCCAGCAACGTCGAAACCGCCAACGGTGCCAACGGCGCCGAAGGCGCACTCAGGACAGCCAGCGTCACCTCAACCTCCGTTAGAGAGCACGCGCCAGGAGCATGGAGGCGCCCCGCCCGTGCGCGCGGCGGTGCGTGAGCGCAAACGATTCGAGCGGCGCGAGATTCGGCGGTTCACACGTCGCACGCGGAATCGGCGTTTGGTTTGGTTGACAGCAGTGGGTATCGTCGCGGTCACGGCCGCTCTTTTGGCGATCGCTGTCTATTCACCCGTCCTGGCTCTTCGCACTATCACGGTCGACGGTGCAACGAAGGTGAGTACGAAGGCGGTCCGTGATGCGATCGACGGCCAGCTCGGAACACCTCTCGCCCTACTCGACTACGGAAAGTTGCGGACAGAGCTTGATTCGTTCCCGCTGATTAGGAGTTTCGCGACCGAAATAATTCCTCCGTCGACGCTCGTCGTCCACATTGTGGAGCGTTCCCCGGTCGGCGTGATCACGACTACATCGGGGTTTGCCATCGTCGATCCGGCGGGGGTGGTCCTCGAGACCTCAGCGAAACGCCCGGACGGAATTCCCCTCATCGATCTGGGCGGGGGCGGCACCGATTCCGTGGCGTTCTCTGCCGTTGTGGACGTCATGCTCGCGTTGCCAGAGTCGATCAGGTCAAGGGTCGATATTGCCCAGGCGACGTCGAAGGACGATGTCCGGCTCATCCTGGTCGGCGCTGGCGCCCGTGTCGTGTGGGGGAGCGCAGAGCGCTCCGCTCTCAAAGCCCGGGTTCTCACGGAACTCATGGCAGCCCAGGGGAAGAATTCCCACGTTGAGTACGACGTGTCGGCACCGTTGAGCCCCGTTGTCCGCCCCGGATGATCTACCCGACACTACCGATACCCTCCGCCGGTTCCGTCGCCGAGCTCGGGAAATCCGCTGGACTTCGCGACACGCGGGAGCAGTTGCGCCACAGCGCACCCTGACGCGCATACCGTCAGGTCAGGAAATGCATACCGAGCATAACTTTAAACCTCAAGTAGAGCTTGAAAGTACCACCGGAGGCCGGACGTGACATCGAACCAGAACTACCTCGCCGTAATCAAGGTGGTCGGCGTCGGCGGTGGCGGCGTAAACGCCGTTAACCGCATGATCGAACTTGGCCTGCGCGGGGTTGAGTTCATCGCCATAAACACGGATGCTCAGGCACTGTTGATGAGCGATGCCGACGTAAAACTGGACGTCGGACGCGAGCTCACGAGGGGGCTCGGCGCTGGCGCAGACCCTGAGGTGGGTCGTCGCGCGGCGGAGGACCACGCTGAGGAGATCGAGGAGGCGTTGGCAGGTGCCGACATGGTCTTCGTGACCGCGGGGGAAGGTGGTGGAACCGGAACGGGTGGAGCACCGGTCATCGCCCGAATTGCCAAGTCGATCGGCGCCCTGACAATCGGTGTTGTCACTCGACCATTCGGATTCGAGGGTAAACGCCGGGCGTCACAGGCGGAAGTCGGAATTGCCGCGCTCAAGAGCGAAGTCGACACCCTCATCGTCGTCCCAAATGACCGGTTGCTAGAGATCAGCGATCGGGGAATCAGCTTCCTTGAAGCGTTCGCTACAGCCGACCAAGTTCTCCTGGCTGGCGTGCAAGGCATCACCGATCTCATCACCACCCCTGGGCTTATCAACCTCGACTTCGCCGACGTGAAGTCGGTCATGCAGGGTGCCGGATCGGCCCTCATGGGGATCGGCTCCTCTCGCGGAGCAGACCGTGCCATCAAGGCTGCAGAGCTCGCTGTGGCGAGCCCCTTGCTCGAGGCGAGCATCGACGGAGCGCATGGGGTGCTCTTGTCCATCCAGGGTGGTTCCAACCTCGGCATCTTCGAGATCAACGATGCTGCTCGTCTCGTTCAGGAGGCGGTCCATCCCGAGGCGAACATCATCTTCGGCGCGGTCATTGACGACACGCTCGGGGACGAGGTGCGCGTCACCGTCATAGCTGCGGGCTTCGACGGCGGAGAACCCACGACGAATAAGATGGACCGACGGTCAAATTACGTGACGGCAGGTGCTCCCAATCTGGAGGCGACGGCGGAGTATGACCGAGGATTCGCGGCGCAGGATGGCCTTACCGAGTCGGTAGGTTGGGGCGAGGAACCCGACGCTCCCGCCGTCGTGAATGACCCCGCGTTCAACGACGATGGTGACGACCTGGATATTCCCGACTTCCTGAAATGACGGAGCGGTCGGAGTCGGCCCTTGCCGAGCGACTCCACTCTGTGCAGTCGGGTATAGCGGATGCTGTGCGGGAATCAGGACGCCATCCACACGAGGTCACCACGGTCGTCGTGACGAAGTTCCACCCCGCAAGTCTCGTTCGCGAGCTTGCGGCACTCGGGGTCCGGAATTTTGGGGAAAGTCGACATCAGGAGGCCCGCGCGAAAGTCGCCGAGGTCGCCGATTCTGATCTCACGTGGCACTTCGTTGGGCAGGTACAGGGCAAGAAAGCGCGCCAGATCGC
Source organism: Terrimesophilobacter sp. (assembly GCA_039923755.1). Classification (GTDB taxonomy): domain Bacteria; phylum Actinomycetota; class Actinomycetes; order Actinomycetales; family Microbacteriaceae; genus Terrimesophilobacter. The sequence continues at coordinate 3,434 of JBDTCD010000018.1, forward strand.
TGAATACGCGCGCGTCATCCACTCTGTCGACCGCGAATCCCTTCTCACCGCGCTGGGTTTTGCCGATCACGTCACAGAGTGCTTCCTGCAAATCAACCTGACATCGGATCCGAGCAGGGGCGGAATTGACCCGCGAGAGCTTGCTGCGCTGGCTGAGGTGGCGTTGTCGACTTCGCACATCCGACTTCTCGGTGTCATGGCCGTTGCGCCTCTCGGAGAAGATCCTCGGCGTGCATTCGCCAGGGTACGAGAGGTGTCAGAACTGCTGCGCACCATCGCCCCCGAAGCCACATCCATTTCCGCAGGAATGTCTGGTGACTACCGCGAGGCGATCCTTGACGGCGCGACACACCTCAGGATTGGCTCGGCAATCACGGGAAATCGCCCCCCAGCCGGTTAATCTCGAAGTCAGGCGTTTCACTACTGGAGGCACACAATGGCTAACCCGTTACGCAAGACCATGGTCTATCTGGGCCTCGCGGACGAGGAGTTCGATGACTACGGCTCTGCGCCGGCAGCACCGGCACCGGTTGCGGCGCAGAATCACCAGCAGTCACTTCAGCACCAGGCTCAGCGGGCTCCCGTGACCCCGCTCAGGCGGCCGGCGCGAGCGGCAGCTCCCGCAGCAGAAATGAACGAGATCCTCACCGTTCACCCGCGCCAGTACAAAGACGCTCAGGTCATTGCGGAAAATTTTCGGGAGGGGATTCCCGTCATCATCAACCTCTCTCAGATGAGCGAATCTGAGGCCCGCCGCCTAGTTGACTTTGCCAGTGGCCTCTCCCAGGGGCTCTACGGCCGGATTGAACGGGTCACCAACAAGGTGTTTCTGCTCTCGCCGGCGCACGTCGCCGTGAGCGGGGACCGGGCAGAGCCGGACTCCACGGTCGACGCCACGTTCTTCCCTGAACACTGAATTCATTCGTGACGTCACGGTCGTCGCCGGCTCGTGAGCGGCGACAATAGCGCTATGCTCATAGCCTCTTTCATCGCCGGCATCGCCTATGTGCTGTTGTTGCTCTACTTCTTTGTGATGTGGGGGAGATTCATACTCGATCTGGCGCAAAATTTTTCGCGGGGTTGGCGCCCCAAGGGATTTGGACTTGTCCTGGCAGAGCTCGTTTTCAC